>NZ_JAGWCS010000026.1:0-42827 GCF_020657705.1 Clostridioides sp. ZZV15-6598
CTTGTATAGGAATATTGTATCTTATTTGTTTTTAAATGTAAGTAGAGTACTTATCTAAATGTAGTAACCATTTATTTGAAACTTGTCTTTGGTAAGTAATTAGCTATTTAATAAAGGTTAGCTACTATTTCTTATTCATATAAAATGAAGATAAATATAATGTATATGAATATAATATGTATCAATATATATTATATTTACCGAAATAGCATTATATGGCGAAAATAAGAGATTGTATATACTTTATAAAAATAAATATTGAAATAAAATTTGATAAAAAAATAACGTGAATTTGAAAATTAAAGTATTTTAATACTGATTTTATTCTACAAATTGATTATTATTTTTACTTTAATAATTCTAAATAAAACTAAAATTAAATTATCAGAATAATCTTGACAGTCTAAAATCGTGACTGTATAATACAATTAAAAATCGGATTAATTACCTAGCTTACAAAAAATAAAAATAATGCTAAAAGCAAACGTTTTATTTTTTTAGTAACTAATCCTCCGCCACTCCTTAAATTAGAGCTTTTCTAATTTCAAAATGTATTACTACAATTTCATAATGTAACTGTGCAATATTTATTAGGCTCTAACTTTTAAGGTTACTAATAATTTATTACATGGCTCCATACATTTGGCGGCAATGGCGGGAGCGATAAGGGGTAAGATATGGAAAATTACAAGTATGGATTTAATGACAAGCCAAAGCTTCTAACAGCGATACCACTTAGTATGCAACATGTTTTTTCTGCTTTTGCAGGTACTATGTCGGGTGCTATTTTAGTAGCTGTGGGCATGGGTCTCTCACTAAGTGAGACTGCATTTTTGATTCAATGTTCGATGTTGATTGCAGGCGTGAGCACCATACTGCAATCTATGGGAATTGGACCAGTAGGGTCACGGTTACCAATTGTTACTGGTGGAAGTTTCACTTTTGTAGCACCATTAATTGCCTTAAGTACAAATAATGATGTTGGTATTGCTGGAGCTTTTGGAGCAGTACTTGTAGGAAGTCTAGTTTTAACTTTAGTAGGACCTCTTGCAGTAAAATATTTACATAAATATTTTACACCTACGGTTACAGGAAGTGTTGTTTTGGCAGTAGGTTTATCACTTATGAGTTCTTCATTTGACTATGCAGTATCTTTTGATGCTCATGGACCTAATGTAGTTGCTAATTTTTCTTTAGCTGTATTTACATTGTTGTTGACACTTATTTTAAATCAATTTGGAAAAGGTTTTCTAAAGGTGGCCTCTATAATAATCGCAATCATAGTAGGGTATGTGGTAGCAGTAGTATTTGGTATGGTTGATTTTTCTAGTATGGCACAAGCAAATTGGTTTGCAATGCCCAAACCTATATACTGGGGATTAGAATTTAATTTAGGAGCTATTGTAACCATATGTACAATTCATATTGTGACAATCATGGAGATAATAGGGGATACTACAGGAGTTGTCAGTTCTGTTGAAAACCGTCTACCTACACAAAAAGAATTGATGAGAGCTGTTAGAGCTGATGGAGTTGGAAGTTGTTTTGCAGCTTTGTTTAATGGGCTTCCAGTTATATCAGGTAGTCCAAACATAGGAATAATTTGTATGACAGGAGTAGCAAGTAGGTACATAGTAGCACTTGGAGGAGTAATGTTAGGTATATTAGCATTTTTCCCAAAGTTTGCCCAGATATTAGCTTTAACACCAGACCCAGTTATTGGAGGGACATTAGTTATGATGTTTGGAACAATTGCATCATCAGGTATTAAGGTTATTGGAATGGGAAAGATGACAAATCGTAATATAACAATTTTAGCAGTTTCGTTGGGCATTGGTATGGGTGGTTATTTTAATCAAGCTGCATTAGCATTTTTACCAAGCATTGTAGTCACTTTAATGACTGGTATATCTGGAACAGCTCTATTATCTTTAATACTAAATATTGTATTGCCTAAGGAAAAAGAAGATGTAGTGGAAAGTAAAGTAAGTTGTAAAGCTTAGAGAATGTAATTCTAAAGGATATCCAAGAAGGAGCGCCTTGCTTCTATTTTTTTTACCAAAAATAGGATTGAACTTTGAAGGAAACCTAATAGCTTGCATTTGAGCAGAATATAATCTGAAAGGATATCCAAGAAGGAGCGCCTTGCTTCTATTTTTTTTACCCAAAAACCTTAAAAAACAAAATAATCAAAAGATATGATACTCATTTTAATAAAAGTATAATCTAAAAGGATATCCAGGAGGAGCGCCTTGCTCCTCCTTTTTTAACAGTAATTATGGATTTTACTTGTCAAATAAGTATAAATAATTTAAGTAAATTAATCAAAAATTAAATCTCATAGAAAATATCAAAAATTAAATTATATGGAGAGAAGGTGGAGATTATAGATGTTATTGAGCTTGATATAAATGGCAGATTGAGAGAGGTGAGTATAAAAAAAAGCTGGACTTTACTTTATGTTTTAAGAGAAGTATTTAACTTAACTGGAAGTAAGTGTGGATGTAGTACTGGTGATTGTGGAGCTTGTAAAATAATTTTAGATGGAGAAGCAGTTAATTCATGTTTGATTCTAGCAAAAAACGCAGTTGGAAAAAAAATATTGACAATTGAAGGGTTGTCAGATGGAATCAATATACATCCAATTCAACAAGCATTTATTGATTGTGGAGCTGTTCAATGTGGCTATTGCACTCCAGGGATGATAATGTCAGCAAAAGCATTGCTAGATAAAAATCCAAATCCTTCTGAAGAAGATGTTAGAAAATCTATAGACAACAATCTTTGTAGATGTACAGGATATGTAAAGATTGTTGAGGCTATACTTTTATCAGCGAAAAGGATGGGAGGTATAACCTGTGAGTAATGATTTTAAAGTTATTGGTGAAAGAGTACCAATAAGAGATGCCATACTTAAAGCTACTGGTCAACTTAGATATACTGCAGATATGAAGGTTCCAAATATGCTCTATGCTAAAGTTTTATTCAGTCCTGTGGCACATGCAAAAATTAAAAAAATAGACACATCAAAAGCTGAGAAATTAGAAGGTGTAAAAGCTATAGCTACATATAAAAATTCACCTCAAAAAGCTTTTAATAGTGCTATGAGATTTTATGAACATGAGTTGCCAGAGGTTGAACATATCTTTGATGATACTGTTCGCTTTGTGGGTGATAAAGTTGCAGCTGTTGCAGCTGAAGATTTACAAACTGCTGAAAAAGCATTGAAGCTTATTGAGGTTGAGTATGAAGAATTACCCTCAGTATTTAATCCAGAAGAAGCAATACAAGAGGGTGCATATCCAATCCATAAAGGTGGAAACACGCTTGCAGTAAGTGTACAACAGTGTGGAAATATTGAAGAAGCCATGAAAAAAGCTGATTATATTTTTGAAGATAAGTATACACTTCCAGCTATACATCATGGTGCAATAGAAACTCATGTGGCAATTGCAGATTATGATTACAGTGGCAAACTTACTGTTTACAGTCCTAATCAAAATACTTTTGGTTTTAGGATAATCTTATCTAAGTTATTCGAATTACCAATGAATAAAGTTAGACTAGTAAGCCCAGCTATTGGAGGAGCTTTTGGAGGAAAGCTAGAACTTACAATTGAACCAATTGTAGCATTATTAGCAAAACTATCAGGTAGACCAGTTAAACTAGAACTTAATAGAAGAGAAACTATTGCTTCAACAAGAACTAGACATGGCGCAGTTGTGTACCTAAAAACAGGTGTTATGAAGGATGGTCAAGTTATAGCACAAGATATGAAAGTTCTAACAAATACAGGAGCATATGCATCAAGTGCTTTAAATGTAATTGGAGCAATGAGCCATAAAGTATTTAAAGCGTATAAGATTGAAAATATGAGATATACAGGAATACCAGTGTATACAAACACACCAATTGCAGGAGCGATGAGAGGGTATGGTTCTCCACAAGCTTTTTTTGCTCAACAATCTCAACTAAATAAAATTGCAAAAAAACTAAATATGGATATTTTAGATTTACAGCTTAAGAACTTAGTCGAACCAGATGGAATAGACCAAAGATTTAAAAGCCCCCATGGAAATCCAAGACCAATAGATTGTATAAAAAAAGGTGCTGAAATGTTTGACTGGAAAAAACAAGTTAGACAGCAAAATGAATCAAATGGTAGGTTTTTAATTGGTGTAGGCATGGCAGTTGGTTCACATGGAAATGGATGCTTTGGGGCACACAGGGATATAACAGCTTTAATGTTGAAAATGAATGAAGATGGTTCAGCTGTATTATATACAGGTACTCATGATATGGGAAATGCATCAGTAAGTGTCCAAGTGCAAATTATATCTGAAGTGCTTGGAATAAGTCAAGAAAAAATAGAATGTATACAGGCAGATACAGATGCATCACCATGGAATTTAGGAGATTATGCAAGCAGAGGGGTTTTCGTATCTGGAAATGCAGCTTTAAAAGTTGCAAATTCAGTAAAAAAAGAGCTTTTAAAAGAAGCATCCCAACTTTTAAAAGAGGATGAAGAATATATAGAGTTTAAGGATGATAGAGTCTATTCTATCAGAAATAACAACAAACAAGCCACGTTATGTGATGTCATGATACATGCACAAAGGGTAAGTTTAAGAGAGATTATAGGCGCTGAAACTTTTGCATCTCAAACTGGAGCAAGCTCATATGGTGTACATTTTGCTAAAGTTGAGGTCGATACTAAACTGGCAAGTGTAAGAGTTTTAGAATATGTTGCAGTCCATGATGTGGGTAAAGCTTTAAACCCGATGTCTGTAGAAGGTCAGATTGAAGGAGCAATTCAAATGGGAATAGGATATGCGTTGACTGAAGCACTTGAGTTTGATAGTAGAGGAAAGATAAAAGCTAATTCATTTCGCTCATATCATATGATAAAGGCTAGTGAAATGCCCCAAATAAAAGTAGGACTAATAGAATGTGGAGAACCTGGAGGTCCATTTGGAGCTAAGAGTATAGGTGAATGTTCTGTTGTACCATCAGCACCAGCAGTAGCAAACGCAGTAGCAAATGCGTTAAACTGTGATTTTCATAGTTTGCCATTAAAGAAAAATATTCTGGTGGAAAATATAAATAATTAATACTGTTTTTATCAGATAGAAACCAGTTATACAAGGTAAAAAAATATTTATTTAAGATATTTTAGATAAAAAATGTAAGGTTTTTTCTAAATTTAAGTTTAAATTATATGAATGTAGAGGGTGGGATGGATTGTGAACTTAAGATTCAAAGAAAAAGTGGTTGTGATAACAGGAGCAGGGCAAGGATTAGGAGCAGGATTTGCTTTAGATTTTGGTATAGAAGGAGCAATAGTAGTATTAATTGGTAGAACTAAAAGCAAATTAGATAATATTGCAGAAAAAATCATTAAATCTGGTGGTAAAGCCTTTGTTTCAGTTTGTGATGTAAGTAAACCTGAAGAAGTAGAAGTTTGCTTTAGCGAAGTAATAGATAAATTTGGGAGTGTAGATGTATTGATTAATAATGTTGCTCTCCATAAATCAGCTCCAGTAGTTGATACTACAATTGAAGATTGGGATGCTCAGATAAAAACTAATTTAAGTGGAACTTTTTATTGTACTAAGGCTGTTCTTAGAACCATGATTGATAAAAAGTATGGAAAAATAATAAATATTAGCTCTACAGCAGCAAAACACTTTTTTCCAGGTTTTGGGGCATATGCTGCTTCTAAAGGTGGGATGGTAAGTTTTACTCAAACTTTATCTGAAGAAGTAAAAGAGTATGGAATCAATGTAAATGCAATATATTTAGGCATGACTAACACAGAATATACAAGAAAAAGATTTGACTATGATGATGCAGTTACAATATCACTTGAGGAAATGTTGCAAGTGGAAGAAGTATCAAAAGTTGTAACTTTCTTAGCATCTGATGAAGCAAGTCCAATAATGGGAGCTGCAATTGATGTATGTGGTAAGAAGGCATAAATAAAATATATATTGAGAGGTATAAAGATGATAAGTTTAAATAAGAAAGCTATGGTGGTAGTAAGAGAGATACTGGAAGATGCAGAAGCATTGGGATGTGAAGTTATTAAGATGGATTGTGGAGCAACTATAATTGATATGGGATTAAATTGTAGTGGAAGCTGGAAAGCAGGTGTTTTATTTACTAGAGCTTCTATAGGCGACCTAGGAACAGTATCATTAGGAGATTTTAAATTAAATGATGAATATTCTTTCTCAGCAGTTGAAGTATTTATAGATAAACCATTGATTGCATGTATGGGTTCACAGATTGCTGGATGGAAACTTGGAGAAGGTGAATTTGCAACTATTGGGTCAGGGCCAGCAAGAGCTTTAGCAAGAGTTGAATCAGACTGGTATTTTGAAATGACGCCATATAAAGATAGTTATCATGAGGCAGTTTTATGTGTCCAAGATATAAAATATCCCAATAATGAAACAGTCTTAGAGGTTGCAAATGCTTGTAAAGTAAAACCAGAAGATACTTATATATTAATTTCACCAAGCACATGTATTGTAGCATCAATGCAAGTATCAGCAAGAATCATTGAGCAAGTATGCCATAAGATGTTTGAAAAAAACTTTGATGCAAGTCAAATTGTACTTGCGAGAGGGAAAGCACCAATAGCACCTGTAGTAAAAGATGAACTTAAGACTATGGGAAGAATAAATGATGCATTGATTTATGGTAGTGAAACTGAGTTTTGGGTAGATTCGACTGATACTGCTATTGCAAAAACTATACACCAGTTGGCAGGGAAAACTTCATCTCCAAATTATGGGGAATTGTTTGAAGATGTATTTGAGAAGGCAGGAAGAGACTTTTTCTATGTAGACCATGATGTACACTCAATAGGCAAAATACAGATACATAATATAAATACTGGGAAATCATTTTCGGCAGGAGAAATAAATTATTCAGTACTCGAAAAAAGTTTCTTAAAATAAACAACTTAAAAATTTATTGATTCAGGGGGAAATAAGATGGCATTAGGTAAGTTAAGATTAGAAAAATTATACCGTGACATGGTTATGATTCGCAGATTTGAAGAAGTAATAGAAATATATGCTGCCAATGGAACAATACCAGGATTTGTTCATTTAAGTATAGGGCAAGAAGCTTGTCAAGCAGGTATAGTTGATGCACTTAGAAAAACAGATTATAAGTTTCCAGACCATAGAGGTCATGGAACTATAGCACTTTGTGGTACTGACCCAAAACTTGTAATGGCAGAAATCTTTGCTAAGGCTACAGGAATAAATGGTGGCAGAGGCGGTTCAATGCATATAAATGATATTGAATGTAGGAATATGGGGTTTAATGGAATACAAGGTTCAACTATGGTAACTTGTCTTGGTACAGCTTTTGCATCTGTGTATAAAGAAACTGATGATGTTACAGCAGTCTTTCTAGGAGATGGAACTTTAGGAGAAGGAGCTTGCCACGAAAGTCTTAATATGGCAGCAACATGGAAGCTTCCTATAATATATTGCCTGCTTAATAATCAATATGCTATATCTACACACTATACAGATTCACATCCTCAAAAAGAGTTAAAAACTTGGGGTGAGGGATATGAGATTCCAAGTTATAGGGTAGATGGAAATGATGTAGAAGCAGTAATTGAGATAGTGGAAATAGCAGCAGATAGGGCAAGAAAAGGCGAAGGACCAACTTTAATAGAGTTTCTAACTTATCGTTGGCAAGGTCATTTTGCAGGAGACCCAGCAGCATATAGACCTGAAGAAGAAGTTAAGTATTGGAAAGATAGAGACCCAATAAAGTTAACTAGAAAGATACTTATTGAAAGAGAAGGTATGTCAGATGAAACACTTAAGCAAATAGAGGAGGAAATAGAGGATGATGTTCAAGAAATGCTGAGATTCTCATTGGAGAGTCCATCACCAGATATTAAAGATGCAGTTACACACACATATGTTGATAGAGAGGTGGAAATAAGATAATGGGAAGAAAACTTTCATATGGAATGGCAATAAATGAAGCACTTCATCAAGCTATGGAAAATGATGATAGAGTTTTTATACTAGGTGAAGATGTTGCTAAAATGGGTGGAGATTTTGGGATTACTAAAGGAATAATGGCTAAATGGCCAAATCGAATAAAGGATACAGCGTTATCAGAATCAGCTATATTAGGATTATCAAATGGTGCAGCACTTTGCGGACTAAGACCAGTTCCAGAAATAATGTTTGCAGATTTTTTGGGAGTTTGTTTTGACCAACTTGTAAATAATGCAGCAAAATTAAATTTTATGTTCCAAGGAAAAGCACATTGTCCAATTACTGTTCGTGCTGTACAGGGAGGTGGTATACGCTGTGCATATCATCATTCAGTTTGTGCAGAGTCATGGTTTATGAACACTCCTGGACTTGTAGTAGTTTCACCAACAACACCTTATGAAGCTAAAGGGATGTTGCTTTCAGCTATAAAAAACGATAATCCTGTATTATTTTTAGAACATAAAATGCTATACAATGTCAAAGGAGAAGTACCAGTTGAGCCATATGAGATTCCTCTATATGAAGCTGAGATTGAAAAAACTGGAAGTGACATTACTATAGTAGCTACTCAAATGATGCTAGGATTAGCACATAAAGCAGCAAGTCAACTTGAAAAAGAAGGGATTGATGTAGAGATAATCGACCTTAGAACTGTATTTCCTTATGATAAAAAAACTATAGTAGAGTCAGTCGCTAAAACTAGCCGATTGGTTATTGCTCAAGAAGGTCCAAGAGTTGGAGGATGGGCAGCTGAAATATCTGCAATGATAAATGAAGATGTATTTGAGTATCTAAGTGCACCAATAAAAAGAGTTACATCAATTGATGCTCCAGTAGCATATGCACCAGTTTTAGAGGATTTTGTTTTACCAAAATTAGAAAATCTAATTAAGGCTTGTAAGGAAGTTATGCAATATTAGTCAGGGGAGGAGAAATAATGATTACAGAGGTTAAGATGCCGAAGTTTGGTCTTTCTATGGAGGAAGGAACAGTTGGCACATGGTTGATTGAAGAAGGAAGCGTAGTAAATAAGGGTGATGAAATTTTAGAAGTTGAAACTGACAAGATTACTAATACTGTTGAAGCGCCAGAAAGTGGAGTATTGAGAAAAATATTTTTTGAAGAGGGCGATATTGCTAATTGTGGAGAGTTAATTTGTATAATTGCAGAAGCTAATGAAGATATTAGTGGATTTGATTTGATAGATAAAACTGATAGTAAAAAAGAGGCAGATATTTTAAATTTAGAAAATACAACTAAGAAAAAAAGTTTAGATATAGAGAAAAAAATAACTCCTAGAGCTAAAAAAATAGCTGAAGAAAAAGGAATTAACTATTCAAATATAGAGGGTACAGGAATACATGGTGCAATAACAATTGATGATTTGAAAAATTTCATGAACAATAATCCAGTAGAAGAAGTTATGGAAGTCAATCAAAATAAAGTAGTAGAAAAAGAAGTACGGCAAGAAGCTACCCCTATTTCTCAAGTTAATAACATTAAGGTGAATATAGGGGAAAATGATTTGGTAACTAAGATGACACCAATGCAAAATGTAATAGCAAGAAAAATGCATGAGAGTTTATTGACAACAGCTCAAACTACAATTGCCACTGAATTAGAAGTTACTAACTTATCAAAAGTATATAAAGGATTGAAAGAAAAGTATAAAAAAGTAGGCGTTAAATTAAGCTATACAGCTCTTATAATAAAGGCTGTGGCTGAAGCACTTGAAAATCATCCTAAACTTAGAACACAAATAGTTGATGAAAATCATTTTAAAGTAAGTAACGAAATTAATGTAGGTGTAGCTGTAGACATTCCAAGTGGATTGGTAGTACCTGTAATAAAAAATGCAAATCTAAAAGATTTAAAAACAATATGTATTGAACTAAGTGATTTAAGTGAGAGAGCTAAAAATAACAAATTAAATTCTGATGAAATGAATAATGGAACTATAACTATAACTAATTTAGGGATGTTTGGAATAACATACTTTACTCCAGTATTAAATACACCAGAAAGTGCAATTTTAGGGATTGGAAGTATAATAGAAAAGGTTCTTGTAAAAGATGGAGCATTTTATGCTGGTTCAATAATGAACATGAGTTTAACTCATGACCATAGAGTAGTAGATGGAGCTCCTGGAGCACGTTTTCTTCAAGAAGTTACACAAAGTCTTTTAGACTTCAGATGGATGTAATCCAGCTAAATGTAAAATAATTTTATAGTGAAACAGTAATCTGACAGATAGTTTGTTATGCGTTTCTCGAAAGATTTTTTCTCTCCAAACTATCTGTCAAAATTAAGATATGGCAGAAAATTATATGGAGGTTACTGCATGAGAAAAGTAGATTTGATAATTAAAAACGCTTATCTAATTTCAATGAATAATGAGAGGGAAATACTAAATGATGCTTGTATAATAATTGAAAAGAACAAGATAATTGATATAGGAAAGGCGAATTTACTAGAAAAATATATCTCTGAAAAAATTATAGATGCTAGGGGAAAATTTGTTTTACCTGGATTTATAAGTACTCATTCTCATCTATTTCAGACTTTGTTAAAGGGATTAGGAAGAGATAAATTGTTGTTAGACTGGCTTGATAGCTCTGTTAGAAGAGCTATACATAAAATAGATGAAGAATGTTGCTATTATGCAGCCTTAACAGGATGTATAGAAGCAATTAGAACAGGTACAACTACTATACTTGACTATATGTACTGTCATGGAAAAGAAGGTCTTGATGATAGCATAATTCAAGCATTTGAAGATTTGGGAATAAGAGGGATACTTGGTAGAGGGTTTACAGATACAAGTAAATTCCCAAAAGAATTTGGTTGTACTTATCATGATACAGAACAAAAGTTTTTTGATGATGTTAAAAGATTAGAAAAAAAATATAGAGACCACTCGAGAATAAGTTTAGCATTAGCTCCTGGGATTATATGGGATAACACAGAAGAAGGATACAAAGAAATGAGAAATATAGCCAATGAGCTTCATATTCCGATAACTATGCATTTACTTGAAACTGAGGACGATAATAAATACTGTTTAGAAGATAGAGGTATGAAGACTGTACCATATCTTGAAAAAGTGGGAATTTTAGGTCCTGACTTTATTGCAGTCCATTGCATACAAATGTCAGATGAAGACATAGAATTATTTAAAAAATATGATGTTAAAATATCTCATAATCCAGTATCTAATATGGTTTTAGCAGCAGGAGTAGCCCCAATTCCAAAGCTTATTGAAAATGGATTGACTATAAGTTTAGCTTGTGATGGTTCAGCGAGTAATGATACTCAAAATATGCTAGAAGTAATGAAAATGACTACATTATTACAAAAAGTTACTCATAGAGATGCAAAGCTTTTACCTTCATCAAGTGTGTTGGAAATGGCAACACTTGGAGGAGCAAAATCCATAAATAAATTAGATTGCTTAGGGTCAATAGAGATAGGAAAAAATGCTGATATTATAATTTATAATCCGTATAAAAGTGCAATTTCTGTACCAGTTCACGACCCAATTAGTTCATTAATATATTCATCTACTCCAAATAATATAGAAACTTCTATTATAGATGGAAAAGTAGTTATGGATAAGAATCAGATAGTTAATATAGATGAAGAAAAAGTAATATATAAAACTCAAAAAATATCAAGCAAGTTAATAGAGGATGTTGGTCTAGGAAATATGCAATGGGGAAAAAGAATTCATGGATTGTAAAGAATAATTGGGAGAGGGTGGTCAAAGTATGAATAAGCTTGAGTTTTTCAACATACCAAAAAATAATCTAAAAATAAATGTATTAAATAGAAATGAAAAGATATTAGATACTATAAAAGAAGAATCTAATGAAAATGTCTGTATACCGGATGCTTTAGAGTATTATACAGAATTGTTTTTTCCAAAATCAAAAGATAAAAGACCATATATATTTTCATCTATGGTGCTTTCATCTGATGGAAAAATGGCATATGAAGACAATAAAGCAGGGCCTTTAATTGGAAAGAATAATTTTGTTGATCCAGATGGAGCTTTGGCAGATTTTTGGGTTTTAAATGTTCTAAGAGCATATTCAGATGCTGTTATTATAGGGGCTAGAACGTTGCAAAGTGAACCTGGCATAACATGTCATGTATTTGATGAAAATTTGACACAGCAAAGAAAAGACTATTTAAATAAAAAATATCAGCCATGTGGAGTAGTAGTTTCTTTTGATGCTACAGATATTCCGTTTGACCATTATACATTTAATGTTGATAAGAATCAGGAATATAAAATGGTTATAGCTACATCTCCAAATGGTTGGGATTATATAAAAGAAAATTCTCCTTTAAAACACATATGTATAGGAAGCTTTAATTCAATTAAGGATGTTGATGATTGTAAATTTGAAGAATTGTATAAAGATTTTGATGTTTGTCCTGTAATTGTAACTGGTAAAGATAGTACTCCAGACTCTAAAATATTACTTTATGTACTTAAAAGTCTAGGGATAGAAAAAATGTGTATCGAATCTCCTTCATATTGTACTCATCTAATTGAAAATGAATTATTAGACGAATATTTTATGAATTATTCTATGGTATTTGTTGGTGGAAAAATGACTCCAGGTTGTACAACAGCTTATAGCTATTTAGAACATCCCCATTCGGAATTATTGACAGTGGGAATGCACAGAAATAATTTTATTTTTACACGTCAACAAATTTGCTATGGTATTAAAAATCAAGTAGATTTAACAAGCTATAAATATTGATACTAAAATTTTAATTATAGATATTAATATCTATAACTTAAAAGGAGGAAAAGTAAATATGAACACTGATTTAATCGTAATTGGTGGCGGTCCAGGGGGGTATGTTGCATCGATTCGAGGAGCTCAACTGGGGTTAAAAGTTGTAATCGTAGAAAAAAATGAATTTGGGGGTACTTGCCTAAATACAGGTTGTATTCCTACAAAGACACTGTTTAAAGATGCACAAGTTCTAAATTATTTTAATCATGCTGAAGAATATGGAATAAAAGTAGATGAATATAAATTAGACTTGGAAAAAGTGCAGAAAAGAAAGAAACATATAATTAAGACCTTAACTGGTGGTGTAAAAGGATTATTAAAAGCAAATAAAGTGACTGTAGAAAAGGGAAAAGCAAAGTTAATAAGTAAGGATTCTGTAGAGATAAAATTAGATGATGGTTCAAAGAAGATAATTAAAGGAAAAAATATTTTAATTGCATCTGGTTCAAAATCCTCTAAGCCTCCTGTTAAAGGAATTGATTTAGAGGGAGTAATAACAAGCAAAGAAGCTTTAGAAATTACTAATTTGCCTCAGAAAGTAGTAATAATTGGAGGAGGTGTTATAGGAATTGAGTTTGCAGGAATTTTAAATGAATTTGGTTCAGATGTAACTGTAGTTGAGTTCTTGGATAATGTAATTCCTATGGTTGATAATGAGGTATCTAATAGGTTAATTAAACTACTTAATAAAAGGGGGATTAAAATACTACTTTCATCAAAAGTAGAAGAAATATCTAAAAGTAATAAAGAACTAGTAGTAGATATAAATAAGAATGGAGAAAAAACAAAGATTGCTTGTAATAATGTACTTGTATCTACAGGAAGAGAGTTAGATGTAGAAGGACTAAATCTAGATAATTTAGGTATCAAATATGATAAAAAGGGAATAAAAGTTGATGAAAATTACTGTACATCTGTACCAGGTATTTATGCAATTGGAGATGTAATTGGAGGAATAATGCTTGCACATGTTGCATCTGAAGAAGGAAAAGTAGCTGTTGAACGAATTGTAGGGGAAAAAACAAGTGTAGATTATGATTTAGTACCAAACTCCATTTTTACTTTTCCAGAGGTATCTACAGTTGGATTGTCTGAAGAAGAAGCCAAAAATAAAAACTTAGACTATGTCGTTAGCAAATTTCAGTTTTCTGGTAATGGAAAGGCTCTTACAATGAATGATTCAGATGGTATGGTTAAGGTAATTGCTTCAAAAGATAAGACTACAATATATGGTGTTCATATCATAGGGCCTAATGCTAGTGATTTAATTCATGAAGCTGTAATTGCAATGAAAGCAATGTTGACAGTTGAAGAAGTTGCAAGCACTATGCATGGACATCCAACTTTACCAGAAGCTTTTGCAGAAGCAACTATGGGAATAGTAGGTAAAGCAATACACATACCTCCTATTAGAAAATAAATTTATAAAAAGTAAATATAAAATAAAGAGTAATTATATGTAAAAGTATTATGTTGAAAGCATTTAAATAAAAAATTAGTCAAATATTAAAGAGGGAAGTATATAATATGAAATTAAAATCATTTGAAAGACCTTTATTTATTGAAGAACTGACTTTTAGGATAAATACTGACTTAATAGAAAAGTACTTACAATTAGATTATGAAATCTGGGTTAAAGGTCTAGAATTATTAGAAGGATTTGCTGGTTCTGAGATATGGATTAGTGAAAGCAATCCAGGGGAGATAACATCAATAATATACTGGACAGACTACAAGTACTATAAAAATATTGATAAAGATTGGCTAAGTGATAGAAAGAAAAAAATGTCTGAGTTAATGGGTGAGGGAAATGTAGAGTTTGTAAGAGCAGAGCATGATGTAAATAAAAAGTATAAACTTAGAGAATATAAATAACAAGATTAAGTGCACTAAACAACTATACATAAATAATACTTTAGTTAAAATAAATATCATTTAAGTTAAGAATTAACTAGATTAAGATGTGTATAGCTCAAAATTAATTGTTAATAAATTCATGGTCGTAAAGAAAAATAAAATTTATGGGAGGATTTATTTTATGAAAGAGCACGATACATCAAAATTTCATCTAGAGGGAAAACCGCCTTTAAAGGAAGCTTTACCTTTAGGATTACAGCATTTTGTTTCAATGATAGCTGGTAATATGGTTCCAGCTATGCTTATATCGAATATAGTAGGGCTTGATAAACAGATGTCAACTATGCTTATGCAAGGAGCTATGTTGGTCGCTGGAATAGCAACCTTACTACAATTGTACTCAATACCACTATTTAAAGGGCATAGGCTGGGTTCAAAGCTTCCTGTAATAATGGGAACAAATTATGTGTTTTTAGGAGCGTGTCTTTCAGTAGCTGGCAAATACGGGCTTAAAGCTCTTTTCGGAGCTCAAATTGGAGGGGCAATAGTAGTGTTTTTTATAGCCTTTGGAATTAAGAAGATAAGACATTTATTTACTCCAATTATAGCAGGTACAATGATTGCTTGTATGGGGATTAGTCTATTTCCAACTGCTGTAAAAAATTTAGCTGGTGGAGAAGGTTCAGCTACATTTGGAGAACCTATAAATTTTGCAATAGGGCTTATAGTTGTTGTAGCTATAATTTTGCTTATGAAATTTGGCAAGGGTTTGGTCCAAGATGCTGCAATTTTAATAGGTATAATATTTGGTTATTTAGTGTCACTTGCATTTGGATTAGTTGATTTTTCTGCAATTCAAGGGACACCAATATTTTCTTTCCCAAAGCCATTGGCATTTGGTCTAGAGTTTAGACTTGATTTAATATTAATGTTTGCCATTTTATTTATGGTAGCTATAGCAGATATGATGGGAGCAGCAACAATTGCTACAATGGGAGCTATGAACAGAGAGGTTACAGATAAAGAGTTAGAATCTGCTACAATGGGAAATGCATTGACATCTATAATTGCATCTGTATTTAGTTCAATACCAACAGGTGTATTTGGTCAAAATGCTGCAATCGTAGCTATAAATAAAGTTACTAGTAGATTTGTATTATCGATTACAGGAGTGGTATTAATTTTAGTTGGATTTTCACCATTATTGGGAGCAATAATAACGACTATACCTTCATGCATAATAGGAGGGGTCACTTTAATCGTATTTTCATCAATTGCTATGGCTGGTTATGATATGATAAGTCAATGTGGATTTACATCAGATAACAATCTTATAGCAGGAGTTTCAATTACCTTAAGTATAGGTATAACTTCAGTTCCTCAGACTTTAGAAAAGTTTCCAGAGATTATTAGAACTTTAGTTGGAAATTCTTGTATAGTATCAGTATTTATTGTAGCGATGATAATTAAATATATATTATCAATAAAATCGAATAAGTCTAATGATATAAAAATAAAGGCTTAAATTAAAATTTGTGGGAGGTATAGTTATGGCTAAGATACTAGGAATATGTGGAAGTCCAAGAAAAGGAGCAACTGAATATGCAATACTACAAGCTTTAGAGGAAGCTAAAGAAATACCAGGTATAGAAACTGACTTTTGGACTGTAAGAGGAAAAAACATAGGTCCATGTATACATTGTGATGCTTGTATGAGAAAAGCAGAAAAATGTACTATACAAGATGATATGGGCGAACTAGAGAAAAAATTATTAGAAGCAGATGGATTTATAATAGGTTCTCCTGTCTATGATATGGGAATAACTGCTCAACTGACTGCTGTATTAAATAGATTAAGACATATGTATTTAGTACATGGATGTAATTTGCAAAATAAAGTAGGAGCTGCTATAACTACTGGTGGGACTAGATATGGTGGACAAGAAATGGCTAGATTACCAATAATAAATTTCTTTTTAATGCATGAGGTATTGGTAACAGGAGGCCTTATTGGAGGATATACTGGTGCCAGTATTTGGAGTAAAGATGCAAAGGAACAAGGTGCAAAAGATGATGAAGTAGGTATGAATACTATAAAAAGACTTGGCAGAGGTCTAGCTGAAGCTGTCAAAATATCTAAATATGGTCTTGAAAAGTGGAATATTGAAAAAGAAGAATTAGGAATAATAAGTGAAGCTGAAAAAAGTCCTGTAAAAGACCATTAAAATTTATATTGCCCATACGTAAAATTTAATTAACCCCTCTTAATATATGAGACAACCCATCATAAATATTAAGAGGGGTAATTTTGTATTTAAAATTATTTGTAATAAAATAAGATATATTAATAAATATGATAGAATATATATTATAAATTAAATTTTATAAATATAAGGGGGGAACTTTGAGTTCTTATAAATTTCTTGTGTTAATAAGATTATAAGGGCCAATATTTTATGCGGGAGTTATTAAATGTAACACTTATAATAGTACTTGTTTTAATAAATGCATTTTTTGTAGCTTGTGAGTTCGCTATGGTAAAACTTCGTAGTTCTAGGATAGATACTATGATAGCTGAAGGTAATAATAATGCAAAAAGGTGCAAAATAATAAAAGATAATCTAAATTCCTATCTTTCTGCATGTCAACTTGGAATAACACTTTGTTCGCTTGCACTAGGGTGGATGGGAGAATCTACAGTTAAAGGGTTAATATTGCCAATAATAAGTATATTTAATCTCAGTGAAAGTGTTATATATACAATATCAATTTCTATTTCATTTTTAATTATAACAATGGTAGAAGTTGTAATAGGGGAGCTTGTACCTAAAGCCTTAGCACTTTATAATACAGAGAGAATAATGCTAAAGACATCTTTTTTGTTGATTGGATTTTATAAATTGACATACCCAATAATATACTTTTTCAATCTAAGTACTGATTTATTTCTTAAACCATTTGGGTATTCACAAGCTGATGAAGTTGATGAACCACATACAGGTGATGAAATAAGATTATTAGTGGAAGAAAGTTATAAAAGTGGGCTTATAGATGAATCAGAGCAGAGATTAGTTGACAATATTTTTGAATTTGAAGAAAAGAAAATTAGAGAGATAATGGTACCTAGAACTGATATGGTCTGTATATATGAAAGTGACTCAGAGGAAAAGATATTATCTATTTTGAGGGATGAAGGTGTTACTAGGTATCCAGTATGTAAGAAAAATAAAGATGATATATTAGGATTTGTACATATAAGAGATTTGTATAATCAAAAAATAAATAGAAATAAAATTGAACTAGGAGAAATACTTAGAGATATTATATATATATCAGAAAATTGGACTATAGATAAGGCTCTTGAGAAATTAAGAAAAGAAAAACTCCAACTTGCTATAGTAGTAGATGAATATGGTGGTACATCTGGTGTAGTAACAATTGAAGATATACTGGAAGAAATAGTTGGAGAAATTCAAGATGAATTTGATAAAGAAGAAACCCATATTAAGAAAATAGGAACAAGTTCTTACTTGGTTGATGGAACTGAATCAATCAATGATATTAATAAGTATTTTGGTCTTGATATAGAGCATGATGGATTTGATAGTATAGGAGGTTGGATATCTTATATGCTTGGTTCAAACATTAAAGTAAATCAAAGTGTAACTTTTGAAAATTACAATTTTACCATATTAGAATTGGATAAAATGAGGGTTGTAAAATTAATCATAAAAAGTGTAATATAATTATATCAAAAACATTGGAGGAATTGTATGCAAAAAGTAGAAGGAATTATTTTTGATATGGATGGAGTTTTATTTGATTCAGAGAGAATCTCTCTTGAATTTTGGATAGAGACATTTGAAAAGTATGGATATACTATGACTAAAGAAATATATACATCTGTTATGGGAAGAAATCGTAAAGGGATAATAGAAGGTCTTACTAAGATATACGATAGTTCTGTGCCAATAATAGATTTGTATGATGAGAAAACTAAAAATATGATTGAATTTATGGATAGAGAAGGAGCACCTATCAAATTAGGAGTTAATGAATTAATATCTTTTTTAAAGAAAAATGGATATAAAATGGCAGTTGCAACATCTACAAAAAGAGAAAGAGCAGTTAAAAGATTGGCGAAAGCAGACTTAAAAGAATACTTTGATGCTATAGTTTGTGGAGATGATGTTGTAAATTCTAAGCCAAATCCAGAAATATTCCTAAAAGCAGCTAAAAAAATAAATGTTAATCCAGAAAATTGCATAGTTATAGAGGATTCCCCTATGGGAGTAGAAGCTGCTTATAATGGTGGTATAAAATGTATAAACGTACCTGATTTAAAAGAGCCAGATGAACAAATTAAAGCACAATCACATAAGATACTTGAAAATTTATTGGAAGTTAGAGAGTATCTAGAAAGTTTAGATTCTAAAGAATGTTGTAACCTATAGTATGAAATATTAAATCAAAGAATTCAAATTTAATTTCTTTGATTTAGAATAAATCCATGAATATGAGAAAAAATAATTATAAACAATTAGGAGGAATATTCATGGATAGTGTAGGTTCTCTATTATATTTTTTATTTAATTTTTTCTTATATGGTTTTATAGGTTGGATAATTGAAAATTTATATAGTTATTTTACTCAAGGTCATTTTCAAGAGGATGGATTTTTAAATGGTCCATTTAAACCAATGTATGCAATTGCAATGTCTATTATAATAGAGGTCTCAAGGTTTATTGACCCAAATAATATATTTGCATTGCTTTTACTATGTTTAGTAGTGCCAACAACAGTAGAGTATATCACAGGTATAATTATGAAGGTGTATTTTAATAAGGTCTATTGGGATTATTCAGACTATAAGTACAATAATAGAGGGATAGTATGTTTAAAATTTTCTATGTATTGGACTATATTGACTTTTATTGGAGTAAGGTATCTTCAAGTGTATGTAGTTGATAATTTGTATAGTATAATAATGCCTTATTGGCCAATTATAGCAACTGTGTTGTTGATAGCACTGTTTGTTGATGAAGTTTTTACTATAAAATTCTTGAGAGGAAATAGAGATATAATATAACTTTAAAAGTATAATATAAGTTTAGATTGTAGTTAAAAGAAAGCTATGCTAAAATGGTGAAATCATTTAAAGTTAGCTTTCTTTTTTATTTGATAAAGTTAACATTCTAATAAGTTTCAAAAGTTTATATAGAGTATTATTTATTATAAGATATTACTTAATTAAAATAAATTGTAAAGATAAGGGGGATTGAATAATGAGTAAAATAAGATTTTGTATTATTGGTACAAGTAATATAGCAAAACTATTTTTAAGAGCTGCATCTAGGATTGAAGAGTTTGAACTAGTTGCTGTATATTCAAGAGATTTAGACAAAGCTAAGGAATTTGGAAAGATACATGGAGCAAGTCTGTTTTTTGACGATTTAGAGACAATGGCCAAATCAGATGATATAGATGCTATATACATAGCTTCTCCAAACGCAATGCATTCAAAACAAGCTATTACCTGTTTAAAACACAAAAAACATGTGTTGTGTGAAAAATCATTAGCATCTAACTTAGAAGAAGTAAAATTAATGATAAAGGTTGCAAGGGACAATAATGTATTGCTTATGGAAGCTATGAGAATTACATGTGTTCCAAATTTTAAAGCAGTTAAAGCAAATTTACATAAGATAGGTAAAATAAGAAGATTCTTTGGAAGCTATTGTCAGTATTCTTCAAGATATGATAAATATAAAAATGGAATTATAGAAAATGCATTTAAAAAAGAATTGTCAAATGGTTCATTGATGGATATTGGAGTGTACTGCATACACCCTATGGTAAATCTATTTGGAGTTCCAAATTGTGTGAAATCATTTTCTCATATACTTAAAACTGGAGTAGATGGAGAAGGTTTAGCTATATTCCAATATGACGATATGGATGCAGTAGTTGAGTACTCTAAAATAGCTGATTCTTACATACCATCTGAGATACAAGGAGAAAAGGGAAGTATAATAATTGAAAAACTTAATTTGTTTGAAAAGGTAGTTATTAGATATAAAGATGGAACTGAAGAAGATATATCTGTTTTAAAGGAAAAAGAAGAAGATAAACCTAGGGAAATAGAAGGAATATATCATGAACTTATTGAGTTTATAACTCTTATAAATAATAATAAAATAGAGTCTGATATAAACTCACATGAAAATTCAAAGATAGTAATGGGAATTATGGATGAGATACGAAGACAAGGAAAGATTGTCTATCCAGCTGATAGTATGTAACTCATTTAAAAATATACAATAATCTATAAGATATGAGGTGGTAAGTATGGAGAATATAAATTGGGCTATATTGGGTCCTGGAACTATTGCATCAGAATTTGCACAAGCTATGAGCGAGGTGGATTGTAAAGTGTATGCTGTTGCTTCGAGAAGTCTTGAAAGAGCAAAAATCTTTGCAAATAAGTTTGGTATAGAAAATGTGTATGGTGATTATGATAAGATGCTAGAGAATAAGAATATAGATGTAGTGTATATATCTACTCCACATTGTAACCACTATGAATATATAATGAAAAGTCTAGAAAGTGGTAAACATGTGCTGTGTGAAAAAGCTATAACAGTAAATGGAAGTCAACTAAGTGATATTATAACTTTAGCTATTGAAAAAAACTTAATAGTAGCAGAGGCAATGACTATTTATTATATGCCTTTATATAAAAAATTAAAGGAGTTAGTAGAGTCTGGAAGTTTGGGAAAAATTAAAATGATACAAGTATCCTTTGGAAGTTGTAAGGATTATGATATTAATAATAGATTTTTTAGTCAAGATTTAGCTGGTGGGGCATTGCTTGATATTGGTACATATGCACTTTCCTTTACTAGATACTTTATGTCAACACAACCAAATGAAATTTTAACAACTGTTAAGAATTTTGAAACAGGTGTCGATGAACAATCTGGAATAATTTTAAAAAATTCTAATGATGAGATGGCTGTAATATCATTGACTATGAGAGCTAAGATGCCTAAGAGAGGTATTGTTGCATGTGAATTAGGGTTTATAACTGTAGAAAATTTTCCAAGAGCATCGAAGGCTACAATAACTTATACAAATGGTGGAAGAGTTGAAACTCTAGAATATGGTGACACAGAAAAAGCTTTAAAATATGAAATTGAATATGTTAACAATTGTATATCAAATAAAATAAAAGCCAATACTTTAGAATCATCTATAGATGTCATGAATTTAATGGATGAAATAAGAAAGCAATGGGGGTTAAGATATACTTTTGAATAAATTTAATTTTAAAATAAGTTAAATTGTATACACAATTAGGTATTAAAATGTCAGATTATAAAAAGAAGAAAATCACTAAAAAAGATTCCTTTTTCAGTGATTTTCTTCTTTTTTTTTACAAATTTGTAACAGAATAAAAAAAAGTTTTGGAGATTTTATTACAATTTTGTAGTTGAATATATACATTAAAACTAATATGATTAATAATAACATAAATTTGAATATTTTTAGAGGAGAGAAAATATGAGAAAATTGATATACTTTATTACACCATTTATAATAGGCGTAGTATTTTTATTTGGGTTAGACAAATTTCTTGATTCTAAAACTGATGAACTTTTGAGGGAGAAAAATCTACTTCCAATTATGGATGATACTTTAAGTGATATAAAGGATAAAGGTGTTACAGCAAATAATCATTTTTTAAGAGAAAAAGATATTATGATTTTGGGGTCATCAGAACTTAGTAATTCAACAAAACAACATCCAAAGTACTATTTTAATACAGATAGGAGTAAAAATAAGGTATTTGCAATTGGTAGAGCTTATACTCAGACATTACAAGATGC
This sequence comes from Clostridioides sp. ZZV15-6598, assembly GCF_020657705.1. NCBI lineage: Bacteria > Bacillati > Bacillota > Clostridia > Peptostreptococcales > Peptostreptococcaceae > Clostridioides > Clostridioides sp. ZZV15-6598. Next base: position 22,600 of record NZ_JAGWCS010000026.1, read on the forward strand.
TGCAGTGTTAGGAAGTATGAATCCTAATATTGACAATAAGAAGGTTGTCTTGTTAATTTCTATGCAATGGTTTATGGAAAAAGATGGAGTCACAAGTCATCATTACCAGTCTAGGTTTTCACCAATACAATTTTATCGTTTTTTAGATAATCCGAAGATATCTAAACAAAATAAGATTGAATATGTAAAAAAATCAAGTAAGCTTTTATGGGGTAGTGAGGAATATAAGGCAGAAGCATTGTATGCCAAACTATATGAGCCTAAGACAGTGTATGAAAAAGCTGAGAAGGCGTTGTTAGAGCCTTATTTTCAAGGAAGAAAATACTGTATAGAGCTTAAAGAAAAAGGAATACTTTATAAGAAATTAATTAGGCTAGATAAACACAAAAAAGAAGGAAGAAGAAAACCTGTAAATTGGTCACATGAGAAAAAGAAAGCTATTGAAGATGCTAAAAAGAGAGTAGGTAACAATCCTCTAAACATTGACAAGTATTATTACAATGAACATTTTAAAGATGGTTTAGAACAGTATAGAGGAAGAGATAAGGGTATAAACTTGGTAACATCAAAGGAATTTGAAAGTTATAATCTTTTATTAAATGTATGTAAGGACTTAGATATTAAACCAGTTGTTGTATTAATCCCAAGTATGGGCAAATTTTATGATTTAACTGGTATCTCTGAGAAAGAAAGAAATCAGTTTTATGATAAGGCACAGAACATAGCAGAAAGTAAAGGTTTTGAAGTTATGAATCTTAAAGATAAAGGGTCAGATAAATATTATTTAAGAGATGTAATGCATCTTGGAACGAAAGGATGGGTAGATGTCTGTGAGAGATTATTTAAAATATTTAAAGAGCAATAAAGAACTAGTAACTAGTATTTGTTTAACTATGATTATAATATTGGCAATAGGTGTTTTAACATTTACACCATTTAAAGAGTTGCCATTTATTTATAATGGATTTTAAAGGAGAATTTTTATATGAAAATTATTGAAGGAATAAAAAAATATTCAAATACAGATAGAATAGCATTGTCATGTAATGGAGATAAACTTTCTTATAAAGATTTAAATGAGTGTTCAGATGCTATATCAGTATTTTTAAAAAATGTATACAAAGAAGAAGATACTCCTATAGTAATCTATGGTAATAAAGATAATATGATAATGGCGTGTATGATAGGAGCTTTAAAATCAGGTAGAGCGTATGTTCCTCTTGATATTAGCTTTCCATTAGATAGAGTTTTTGAAGTTACTAAGGAAGTAAAACCAAAGGTGTTATTTAACTTTAGTGATGAAAAAGATTTCGGCGATATCAATGTAATTGATAGGGATAAATTAAATGATGTAATAAGCGAATATAAAGGAAAGTCACTAGATAAAGAAAACTGGGTAAAAGATAATGAAAATGCATATATACTATTTACATCAGGTAGTACAGGAAAGCCAAAAGGAGTTCAGATAAGTTCAAATAACTTAGATAGTTTTGTAGACTGGATAAGCCCATATTTAAATATAGATGGAAGTGAAAAAGTAATAATGAATCAAGCAGCATATTCTTTTGACCTTTCAGTGACAACAATATACCCTGGTCTTGTTCATGGAGCTACATTATTTTCAATCTCAAAAGATGTGCTAGCAGATTATAAGGAGTTATTCAAACAATTTGGACAGTCTAATATTGCAGTATGGGTATCAACACCTTCTTTTGCAGGTGTATGTGTAACAGAGAAAGAGTTTAATAGTAAGATGCTTCCTAAACTTGAATCAATGATATTTATAGGAGAAGCACTTTCAAAAAATCTTACTAAAGAGCTTATGAATAGATTTCCAAATACAAGAGTTATCAATGGGTATGGACCAACTGAAGCCACTGTTGGTGTAAGTGTAAATGATATGACTCAAGAAGCTATAGATGATGAAAAGAGTCTTCCAGTTGGATATCCTATGCGAAATTGTAAAATAAAAATACTTGATGAAAATGGAAATGAACTGAAAGAAAATGAAAAAGGTGAGATTATAATAATTGGACCATCAGTTTCAAAAGGTTATTTCAATAATAAAGAGAAGACTGATGAAGTATTTTTCTATGATGAAATAGATGGTGTAAAGTGGAGAGCTTATAAAACTGGTGATATGGGATATCTCTTAGATGGAAATATATACTATTGTGGAAGAAAAGACTTTCAAATTAAGTTAAATGGATTTAGGATTGAAATAGAAGATATAGAAAATAATTTGAGAAAAGTTCATAATGTAAAAAACGCAGTAGTTTTACCAATATATAAGGATGAAAAAATTGCTTATTTAAAAGGTATTGTTGAGTTAAATGAGAAGAATGATTTAGGTAATATCAAAAATGGGATGATGATAAAAAAGGAACTAGGAAAGTATATACCTTCGTATATGATTCCAAGAAATATTGCAATAATTTCCGAGTTTCCAACAAATATCAATGGTAAAATAGACAGAAAGAAACTTATGGAGGAAATTTAATGATTTTTTCACAGTATGGAGATTATTTTTATCTTTACATATTATTATTAACATCAATACCAGCAGTGATTTTGGGCTTAATGGGTAAAAATATAAAGTATTATGGTATGTTGGCAAGTTTGTTTATGATATTTTTGATTGTAGGAATAGATGTTCAGTTTAAATACTTGTTGATATTTATCATTTTAGAAGTAATAATAGTCAAAGGATACGAATATGTAAGAAGAAAAACTAAAAACAAATATATATATTGGGGATTTTTGTTTGCATCAATGCTTCCAATAATAATTAATAAAATATCTCCAGTTGCCTCTTTTGGATTGATTGGATTTATTGGAATATCATACTTAAATTTCAGAGCTATACAAATGGTTATTGAAATTTATGATGGTGCTATAAAAGAGGTTAAGATTTCAAATATGCTTTATTTTATGTTATTTTTTCCAACACTGAGTTCTGGACCTATTGACAGGTCAAGACGATTTGAACAGGATTTAGAGAAGAAAATACCTAGAAAAGAGTATGTAGAAGAATACTTACTGCCTGGAATAAAAAACATTGTTATGGGAGTAGGTTATAAATTTGTTATAGCATTTTTGATAAATACATATTGGGTGTCAATAATACCTAAAGATATGAGGTTTATAAATGTTTTAAGTTACATGTACGCATATAGTTTATACCTGTTCTTTGATTTTGCAGGATACAGTTTATTTGCTATAGGGACAGGATATATATTTGGAATACAAGTACCTATAAACTTTGATAAACCATTTATAAGTAAAGATATGAAAGAGTTTTGGACAAGATGGCATATAAGTCTTTCAAGATGGTTTGGAGATTATATTTTTTCAAGATTTGTTATGTCTTCAATGAGAAAGAAAAGGTTTAAGAAGAGAACTACTGCTGCTCATGTAGCTCAGATGATAACAATGATAACAATGGGATTTTGGCATGGGCTAACGTGGTTTTACATTGCTTATGGTGTGTATCAAGGTTTAGCACTTGTCTTGACTGATATATATCAGAGAAAATCTAAATTTTATAAAAAACATAAAAAAGAAAAATGGTTTGAGAGAGTTCAAATTTTCATTACATTCCATATTGTATGTTTTGGATTATTGATATTCTCAGGATATTTAGCTTAATTTTAAGGAGGCAAATTTATGCAGGAAACAGTTATAGAAATATTTGAAGATGTATTAGGAACTGATGAGATAAGAGATGATTTAGACCTTAACTTATTTGAAACAGAGCTTTTAGACTCATTAGCTATAATTGAAGTTTTACTTGAGATTGAAAATAGACTTGGAATAGAACTTCAACCAACTGATTTAGAAAGAAAAGATATGTCTACTGTAAATAATTTAGTAAAATTCTTAGAGACAAGAAAATAAATCAATAACTAAACGTTTAATTATTGATTTACATAATGAAAGATTATAAAGTCCATCTAATATTGATATTTGATGGACTTTTTTATTGTAAAGAGATATAACTTAGCTGTATAAATATATAAAATAGTGAAAAATTTAAAGTATGAATGAAAGATTGCATGCTATATAAATTAATAGTAATATCTATTGTAAGATATACTATCTTCAATTGAGTGAAATATCTTTTGTCATATATTAGAATTAATTTATAAGATTAGATGTTAATTATAATCTTATAAAAGGAGAATACATATTTAGGAGGAGAACTTAATGTCTTTAAATTCAATAGATAGAAAAAAAGAAATATTAGAACTGTTAGATGCAAAAGGAAAGATAAATACTAAAGAATTAGTAAAAAAACTAGAAGTATCATCGGAAACAATAAGAAGGTATTTAGAAGAACTGGAAAGTGAAAACAAGTTGAAAAAGGTTTATGGTGGTGCTGTAAAAATAAATTATGGTGTAATTGAACCAGAGCACATAAAAAGAAATAGCACTAATCTAGAAAAGAAACAAAGTATTGCTAAGTATGCATCTAAATTTGTGAGTGCTAATGAATCAATTGTAATAGATGAAGGGACTACCAATTTACAAATTGTGGATTATATAGTTTCTGTAAAAAATCTAAAGGTTATTACTAGTTCTTATCCTGTGTTATCAAAGTTGATTTCATATGAAAACCAAGGAGTATTTGATGGAGAGGTTATATTTATTGGTGGTAAAGTAAATTTAAAACATCAAAGAACAGCATGTCAAATGTCAATAGATGCCATGAAAAACTTATATGTAGATAAAGCATTTATATCTAGTGAAGGTATAATTGATAGCTTTGGAATTAGTAGTATAGACCAAAATAAAGCATTATTGTCAAAAGAGTATATAAGAAATTCAAAGGAAAGTTTTGTATTATGTGATAGTTCTAAGATAGGAATTGTCAGTATGTACAAGATAGCTGATTTGAATGAATTAGATTTTGTTATTTGTGATGCAGAACCTCCAAATGAATGGAAAGATAAATTAAATGAATCAAATATAACATGGATAGAAGCAAAATAGAAGTAATAAATTTATAAAATTTAACCAATTCATAGATTTAATCTAGAAAGGAGATTATAAATTTCAAATTTTGTGTAGAGTTTTAGTGTAATTTTATATTAGATAGTAAAAACAAGCAGAATCAATTAAAAACAACTAAAAACATAAATTTAATATATATTTAACCTAAATATGATGTATAATTAACATGAAAAAGTTATACTTTAAAAGTAAAAACAATTAAAAACACAAAAATTCTAAATGAGAATCTATGGAGGTTATAAATATGAAAAAGTTATATGGAGAAAAAATAAAGGCAGTAGTATTTGACTGGGCTGGAACAACAGTAGATTATGGATGTTTTGCACCTCTTAATGTATTTATAGAGATATTTAAAAGAAGAGGTATAGATGTAACAATGGAAGAAGCAAGAAAACCTATGGGAAAATTAAAAATAGACCATATAAGAGAAATGTGCGAAATGGATAGAATAAAAAATATTTGGGCAGATAATTTTGGTGGATTTCCAACAGAGGAAGATGTAAACAAGCTTTATGCTGAATTTGAACCTATGTTATTTGAAACTCTAGAAGAGTATACAACTCCAATTCCTCATGTTGTTGAAACTATTGAGAAATTAAGACAAAATGGATTGAAAATAGGTTCTACAACAGGTTATACAAGAGAAATGATGAATATAGTTGAACCAAATGCAGCTAAAAAGGGATATTCACCAGATTTCCTTGTAACACCATCAGAAGTATCTCAAGGAAGACCATATCCTTGGATGTGTTATAAAAACGCTGAAGCTTTGGGAGTATCTCCAATGAGTGCTATGGTAAAAGTTGGAGATACGTTAAGTGATGTAAAAGAAGGTGTAAATGCAGGAATGTGGAGTGTTGCTGTAATAAAAGGTTCAAGTGAATTAGGGCTTACACAAGAAGAAGTAGAAAATATGAATAAAGAAGAATTAAAAATTAAGATGGAAGCAGTTTCAAAGAAATTTAAAGAAGCAGGAGCACATTTTGTTATAGAAACGATGGCTGAATTAGAAGATGTTTTAGTAAGAATAGAAAATGAAACAATTAAGTCAGATTTTGTACCAGAAAATGATTACATATTACTTACACCAGGGCCATTATCTACTACTAAGTCAGTAAGAGCATCTATGTTAAAAGATTGGTGTACATGGGATGTTGAATATAATGATTTGGTACAAGATGTTAGAAGAAGATTAGTGTCTTTGGCTACAAAAAATACAGAAAAATACACAAGTGTATTAATGCAAGGTAGTGGTACTTTCTCAGTGGAAGCTACAATAGGAAGCACTATTCCAAAGGATGGTAAACTTCTTGTAATTGCAAATGGAGCATATGGAAAGAGAATGAAGGACATATGCAATTATCTAAATATAGAATACGTTGATTGTACATTTAGTGATGTAGAAGCAGTTGACTTAAATAGAGTAGAAAATTTATTGAAAGAAAATAAAGATATTACACATATATCAATGGTTCATTGTGAAACTACTACAGGTAGATTAAATCCTATACAAGATGTAGGTAAGATTGCAAAAGCATATAATAAAATTTACATAGTTGATGCAATGAGTAGTTTTGGTGGAATTGAAATTGATGTTGAAGACTTTAATATAGATTTTCTAGTAAGTAGCTCTAATAAATGTATACAAGGAGTTCCAGGATTTGGTTTTATAATAGCGCACAGAGAAGAATTAGCTAAATGCAAAGGAATCGCTAAATCTTTATCTCTTGATGTATATGCTCAATGGGAAACTATGGAGAATAATAATGGTAAATGGAGATTTACTTCTCCTACACATGTTGTAAGAGCTTTTTATCAAGCATTACTAGAGTTAGAAGAAGAAGGTTCTGTAGAAAAAAGATATGCTAGATATAAAGAAAATCAATTTACAATATCTTCAAGATTAAAATCTCTAGGGTTTGATACATTGGTGAATGATGGTGCTCAATCACCTGTAATAACAACTTTCCTATATCCTAAGAATGCAAAATTTGAATTTATGGAATTCTATACTTATTTAAAAGAAAATGGATTTGTTATTTATCCAGGTAAATTGACTGATATAGATACATTTAGAATAGGAAGTATAGGAGAAGTTTATCCAAAAGATATGGATAGATTGGCTGATGTAATCGAGAATTTTATCAATATGTAGATTATAAAAGTTCATGGGTATATTATAAAGTTTAGATAGTTACAAGAAAAAAATATATATATAGTTAAATAATAGAGGAGTACTTTATTTGAATTGGAAACCTAAGAAAGAAGAATCCATAGTTCATATAAAATATCTTCTCTATTATTTTTTTATTTATCTGTCTTTGAAGGAGCATTGTTTTATTCATCAAGATTATTATGCTTGACAACGTAACAATGTTTTGTTATATTATATTCAAGAATAAAATAAGTTATTGAAAGGAAATCATTATGGATGGAGAATTACGTTCACTAAATTTTAATGGAATGGGAAAATGTAAAGGTGGAATTTTTGATGAAGTTAATATAGCAGGTACAGGAAAAATAGATGGAAATATAAAATGTAATAAATTTGATTCTTCAGGTTCAGCAAAAGTGATTGGAACAACAGAATGTAATGAATTTTTTACAGCAGGATTGAGTAAAATTGAAGGAAATATATTGGCATCACAAGTGACAATATTTGGACTTCTTAAATGTACTGGAGACATAAACTCAAGTAAAGTTAAATCTGGAGGAATTATCAATGTTGGAGGAAACCTAAAGTCAGATATTATTAGCGGAGAAGGATGTCTAAAAATCACTGAGAACATAGAATGTGAAAGTGTTGACTTAAGTGGAATTTTGGATTGTAATGGATTTTTAAATTGTGAAGAGCTTAAGATAAGTTTGCATGGAACTTCTAATCTAAACGAAGTTGGTGCAAGTAGTGTAAATATAAAAAAGGGACATGGAGATTATTGTAAAAAATTCTATAGAGCTGAAAATAAGACTGAGGATTTTGAAAAAACATCTTCTAATCTTAGAAATCTAGGTCTACTATCAGTTAAAAAATACACAGAAAGTAGATTGTTGGCAAATGTTATAGAAGCAGATGAAATCAGCTTAGAAAATAGTGAAGTTAAAATTGTAAGAGGTAAAAATATAAAAATAGGGAAAGGATGTTATATAGAGAGTTTGGAGTACAGTGAAAGTATAGATATTGATGAAAGCTCAATAGTTGTTGAAATAAAGAATATAAATGAAAAAGTAAATGAAAAAGTAAATCTAAATAAAGATAAGTAATACTTAAGTTTAAAATAAAATTTAAAATGAGGTAATAATATGGAAAATGGATCTATAACAATACTTGGAGAAGGATTTATCAATAGTGGAGAGTATGAAAGTATAAACATTATGGGAAGTGCTAGGTCAAAAGGAAATATAAAATGTAATGAAGTAAAGGTATTTGGAAATGTAAAGTTTGATGGAGACCTTAGTATAAAAAACTTTGTAGTAAATGGAAAAGCTACTATAAAAGGTAATCTTAAAGCGGAACGTGTAAGAGTTAATGGGCAACTTAGTATAGATGGAGATGCAGAAATAGATGACTTGGTTATAACTGCTCAACAGAAAATTAATGGAAACTTAAAGTGTAATAATGTTACAGTAAAAGGTCAATTAACTGTAAGTGAAAGTACTTATGCACAGGATATAAAAGTTTATGGTGAAATGAAAAATAAAGAAAATATAGAATGTGAAGATATAAAGGTTCATGGAGCGATAAAATGTGATGGTCTTTTAAATGGAGAAAACATATATATCTATTCAGGAGGAGGCTCTTATTGTAAGGAGATAGGAGCAACTAATATAGAAATAGGTAGAAGTAAAGATATTTTTACATTTGGGATTAAATTTATTAACATTTTTTCAGGCAAGTTTAAATGTGATTTGATAGAGGGAGATACTATTGAATTAGAAGATGTTTCAATAAAAGATATACGAGGAAAAAGCATCTCTTTAGTAAGCAATTGTGATGTTGTAAATATTGAATACAGTGACAAGTTGTTAGTTTCAGATAATTCGAGTGTAAAAAACAGTACAAAGGTGGGCTAGAAAAATTATGGAAGAATTGATATCTAAAAAGGATTTATTAAGCAAAACTAATATATCTTATGGACAGCTATATAGATGGAAAAGAAAAAATATAATACCAGAAGAATGGTTTATAAAAAAATCAGCTTTTACGGGTCAAGAGACTTTTTTTCCAAGAGATAAAATACTAGAAAGAATAGAGTTAATACTATCTATGAAAGAAGAGACATCTCTTGATGATATTGCAAATATGTTTACAAAAAAAGATACCAATAAAGAGTTTGATATTGACTTTATTTTTGAGAAGGAAGCTATATGTAACTATACAAAAGAAATATTTCAAAATTTGTATAAAAAAGAACAGAGTATAGGTAAAAAGGAATTGCTTATATTGAGTATAATAGAGAAGTTTTTAGTTAAATCCACAATAACATTTGAAGAATTAAAATTAATAGTAAATATAATAGAAGAAAATTTTAAATCAATATACAATGAAAATGGAAGAATTTATTTGTTTAGAAAGTTTGGTGTTCCATTTGTAATAGGATGTTTGGATTATAAACAAGTAAAATTTGAAAAGGATGTAGTTAAAATTGTTGAAATTGACTTAATGAAAGAAATAAATGATATAAGTATTAAGTTATCATAGTAGGTTAGTAGAGTACTTATTATAAGTAGATATAGATAGATTATAGTTTCTAAGAATTTACAATAAAAAATTACAAAATGAACCATATTGAATTATTATAAATTATAGAAAGAGTACAGTTATAATAATCTCTATGGTTCATTTTATTATTCAAATAATCTAATATTTATAAAATTGGTTAGTATCAATGTAATAAATTTCTTAAATACAGTAGATTATTTTTACTTATTCAAATAATGAATTTTTAAAGTCTAAGAAATATCCTTGTGGATGAAGGCAAACAGGGCAAGCTTTTGGAGCTTCCTTACCAATATGAATATGTCCACAGTTTGTACATATCCATTGGATATCTTCATTTCTTTTAAATAAAGTACCTTCTTCTAAATCAGTAGCATATCTACCAAATCTATCACCATGAACTTTCTCTATTTCAGCTATATTTTCAAATAATTTAGCTATAGCTTCAAAACCTTCTTCACGTGCTGTTTTTCCAAAGTTTTTATATACATCGTCCCACTCTTGAAGTTCATTATGTTGTGCAGCTTTAAGATGTTGAGCTGTCTTATCATATAAATCTACAGGATATGCTCCTGATATACTTATATTTTCTCCAGCAAATTCTTTTAATTTAGTAAAAAACTGTTTTGCATGTGACTTTTCTTGGTCAGCAGTATAATTAAATAAAGATTCTATTATATATAATCCTTCTTTTTTTGCTACAGATGCAGAAATATTATATCTATTTCTAGCTTGACTTTCACCTGCAAAAGCTCTCAATAAATTTTCTTTAGTTTTACTGTCTTTTAAATTCATATTATACCTCTCTATTAACAATAAATTTTTACAATATTTGATTCTTTTTATTTATTATTCCAAGACTAGATATAATTATGCTCAATTTAGTCGGCATTTTTGAAATTATTATTGATTTTTTTTAAGATTCTAAGGAATTCTTGCTTTTCCTTTTCTGTAATGTTAAAATAGGCTGTTTCTTTAACTTGTGATGAAATACTGTTGAATGTATCTTCTATTAGCATTGCTTTATCTGTAAGTTTTATATATGTAATACGTTTATCATTATCACACTTTTGCCTTTCTATATATCCTAGGCTTATAAGTTTATTAACTAATACTGTAACAGTAGATTTGTCTTTTCCTATTTTAGTTGCAATTTCTTTCATTGTAAGTATACCATTATTTTCATAAAGTGCAGTGAGTATATTTCCATGTGTAGGCAACAGTTCATTTAGACCATTTTTATTAAGTTTATTTTCAATAAATTTGAGCATATTAGCTTTTGTCTTACTTATGAAATGTATGATGTATTTATCTTCCATAAATTAATCTCCAATCTTTAAATTATTTGAAGTACTTTGAGATGAAAACTAGTTTGACATAAAACTATTTTTCAACTATAATTAGTTTAACATAAAACTAAATGTATTGGGAGGAAATTTATGAGTAAAAATTTTAAATCACTATATATTACAGAAGAAGAGGGAAGTTTTAAGAGAAATATAATAGAAAGAGATATAGATGCACTACCAGAAGGAGATGTTCTAATAAAAGTAAGATATTCTTCATTAAATTACAAGGATGCACTTTCAGCAAATGGAAATAAGGGTGTCACTAGAAAATATCCTCATACTCCAGGAATAGATGCATCTGGTGTAGTAGAATTTAGTAGTTGTGATGATTTTAAAGTTGGAGATGAAGTTTTAGTAACAGGTTATGATTTAGGTATGAATACCTCAGGAGGTTTTTCAGAATATATAAGAGTTCCTTCTAATTGGGTTGTCAAACTTCCAAATAGTCTTTCTCTAAAAGAAGCAATGGATTATGGTACAGCAGGATTTACAGCAGCTTTATCTGTATATAAATTTGTAAATACTGTAGACAAAGATATGGGAGATGTACTAGTTACTGGTGGTACTGGAGGAGTTGCTGTGATTGCAACTAAAATATTAATTAAGTTAGGTTATTCAGTTGTAGTTTCAACAGGAAAATTGGAAGAACAAAAAGAAACATTATTAAAGCTAGGTGTTAAAGATGTTATACATAGATCAGAAGTAGATGATAATTCAGGTAGACCTCTACTTAGACCAAGATGGGCTGGAGTAATAGATACAGTAGGAGGAAATACTCTATCAACAGCAATAAAGACAACTAATTATTGTGGAGCAGTTACAACATGTGGTAATGCAGGTGGAATTGATTTTACAAGTTCAGTATATCCATTTATATTAAAAGGTGTTACTTTATATGGTATAGATTCTGTAGAATGCCCAATGAATTTAAGATTAAAAATATGGGATTTATTATCAAATGAATGGAAGCTAGAAGACTTAGATGACATGGTAACTGTAGTATCATTAAATGAATTGAGTAAGAGCATAGATTCAATAATAGAAGGAAAACATGTAGGAAGAACAGTGGTTGATTTAGGCTTGTAGTTAAGGTTAGGTCTATAGTTAGGTTAACTAATTTTGAATATATAATTGATTTTTAATATATAGCTAAATAAGTTTTAATGTAAAACTATAATATCAAATCATAAAATAAAAAATGAGATACTTTAAAATTATTTTATTTAAGAGTATCTCATTTTAATTTTTATGTAAAAAATTTATGCAAAGGTTTTAGATAAAAAAACTATTCGTGAACAATTAATTCAAATACATCAGGTCTTGAATAGTGACCTTCTGAATCAAAATCTAATCTACTAAGAACTATTTGCTCTAAATCTAAATCAGCTATTAACATTTCTTCTTTATTGAAAACAGGGCCTGCTACATATTTTCCAAAAGGGTCAACTATACAACTTCCACCTGGACACATAATTTCTGGTTCTGCATCAAGTTCTCTATAGTAGTTAAGATCAGTCGGGTACATATTTTTTTCAACATATTGATTACATCCAATAACAAAGCATCTTCCTTCTAAAGCAATGTGCTTCACAGTTGATTGCCACTCTTCTCTTGAATCCGCAGTAGGAGCTATATATAGTTTTACTCCTTTGGCATAAAGAGCTGTTCTGGCTAATGGCATGTAGTTTTCCCAACAAATTAATGAACCCATTTTTCCATATGGAGTATCAACAACTGTAAGAGTGCTTCCATCACCTTCACCCCAAATGCATCTTTCTGTTCCTGTAGGTTTAAGCTTTCTATGTTTACCAATAAGTTTACCTTCTGGTGAGAAAAATAAGTTTGTACAATAAAGAGTGCAATTTATATCGTTGCCATCTCTTTCTGTTATTCCCATTGATAGATATACTCCTGCTTCTTGAGCTGCTTTTCCTAATAAATCTGTTGTAGCACTAGGTACTGGTACAGAATTATCATAGTATCTTTTCCAATCTTCTCTACCTTTCATTGTTCTACTTCCAACAACAAATCCAAATGAAAGCCCTCTTGGATATGCAGGTATAAACGATTCTGGGAAAACTACTATATTTGCCCCTTTTCTACCAGCTTCTTTAATTAATTCTAATGCTTTTTCAACAGTTTTATCTAGGTCCATTATAATTGGTGATGCCTGAACAACAGCAATTCTTACATTTTTATTTTCTTTACTCATAAAAACCTCCTAAAAATATTTGAATTTGTTGATTTGAACAGATTACATCAGGTTTTATTTGAGAAAAAGTATTTTATCTTGTAAATAATGATGTAACTGTATATTTAAAATGATACATCATGATTTAGCAAATTACAATTATACAAAAAAATAATTCATGCTAAATATCTTCTTTTATAAGCAGATAATATTAATTTTTCATGTTAATATGAGTACTATTAAATTATCACACTTATAATGAATAGTATTTATTTCTTGGTGAACAATAATTAAAAATAAGACTTTATTGCAGTTAATATATAGAAAAATAAGTCTAATAAAATGTTAATAAGTTTAATGAAGTATTAATATTTTATTAGAAAACAATAAAATAAATTTATCAAAATAGACAGTTTAAGGAGAATTTTATGAAAGAAAAAATTTATTATAATGGAAATATACTTACAATGGAAGATTCAATATGTGGAGATGCTATTCTCATAAAAGATAAAATAATAAAAAAAATAGGAACAAAAGAAGAAATTTTAGCTTTAAAAAATGATGAAACAGAAGTCATAGATTTACAAGGGAAAACATTGATGCCATCCTTTATAGATTCACACAGTCATTTGACAGCTTTTGCTACTACCCTAAGATTAGTTCCTTTAGAAGATGCAACTAGCTTTAAAGATATAGTAAAGAAAATACAAGATTTTAAAGATTCAAAGGATATAAAAAAGGGCGAATGGATAATTGGTTTTTCATATGATAACAATTTTTTAGAAGAAAATATGCATCCAGATAAAGATTTATTAGATAGCGCATCTTTAGAAAACCCAATACTAATTTCACATGCTTCTGGTCATATGGGAGTTGCTAATACTCTAGGATTAAAAAAATTAGGTGTTACTCATGAAACACAAGACCCAGAAGGAGGGCATATAGGAAGAGTCAAAGGGAGCAAAGAGCCAAATGGATACTTAGAGGAAAATGCCTTTTTTAAGGTATCATCTAAAATAAAACAGCCATCATTAGATGAAATTTGTAATCTAATTGAAAAAGTACAAGATATTTACTTAAGTTATGGTATTACAACAGTGCAAGAAGGATTAATGGCAGATAATCAATTTAATCTTTTAAAACTAATGTCAAATCAAAATAGATTAAAAATGGATATTGTCGGATATATAGATTTAAAAAATAGTAAATCTGTAAAAAATGATAATAAAAAGTTTGTAAAAAAATATGTGAATAGATTTAAAATAGGAGGATATAAGATATTTTTAGATGGCTCCCCTCAAGGAAAGACAGCGTGGTTAACGAAACCATATGAAAATTCAGAAGATGGTTATTGTGGGTATCCTATATATAAAGATGAAGAAGTAGAGAAATTTATAAACCTTTCTGTAGAAGAAAAAATGCAACTTTTAACTCATTGTAATGGAGATGCAGCAGCAGACCAGCTAATAAATTCATTTGAAAAAGTTATAAAGGAAAAAAATATCAAAGATGATATGAGACCTGTGATGATACATGCCCAAACTGTAAGAGAAGACCAAGTTGACGAAATGAAAAGAATAAACATGATACCATCATACTTTGTAGCTCACACATACTACTGGGGAGATATTCATATTAAAAACCTTGGAGAAGATAGAGCATTTAAGATTAGTCCTCTTAAAACAACTATAGAAAAAGGTTTGATTTATACTTTACATCAAGATACACCTGTAATAGCACCTAATATGCTTGAAACAATATGGTGTGCAGTTAATAGAATTACAAAAAAAGGAGTATTAATAGGTGAAAAAGAAAAGATAAGCCCATTGGAAGCTTTAAAGGGTGTTACTATAAATGCAGCATATCAATATTTTGAAGAAGATAAAAAGGGTTCAATTAAAGAAGGTAAACTAGCTAATTTAATAATTCTAGATGAAAATCCACTTACAGTTGACCCTCTTAAAATAAAAGACATTAAAGTTTTACAAACAATAGTAGAAGGTGAAGTATTATATTCCTTAAAATAGATATGAATTGTATTATTTTAGATATTATGTAAAAATATTGTGTAAAAATAAAATCTGATAAAATAGGTAGAATTAAATAATATTATATATGGCTGAATTGCTAGCTTATTAGGTATAAAGATTCATTGCCATAATTTTATTAATTCTACCTTAAAAATTTAAACTTTTAGGACACTACTATGTAGATTACTTTACTTTCAACTTCATTTGGATTTCCCCACCTATGTCTCATACCAAATGGTATTTTTACACTATCACCTTCATTTAATTCAAATATATCATCTTCCAAACTAAGCTCAACACTTCCTTTAAGTATATAAGCAACTTCGTCTCCAGCATGCCCATTTTTTTCTTTACAATAAGATTTAGGAGCTAAATTCATAATAGCAAATTCGAATTTATTAAATGGATTATTGGATAACATTTCATATAAAATATTTTCTGACTCTGGTAAAATTACTATTTTTCTAAGATTGTTTCTTACAACTAATTCTGAATTATCAATAGGAGGAATGAAAAAAGTAATTAATGGTACATTTAAAGCATTTGAAATTGATTTTAAAAAATTTATGGATGGATTTACACTTCCTTTCTCTATTTGACTAATTAAAGAAGGTGTAACTTTGATTAATTTAGATAAATCTTTTATACTAATATTCTGTTTTTTTCTACATAAAGTCAATTTTCTACCTATACTTGAATTACTCATTAAAATCCTCCTATTCTAACATCTGACAAAGAATATATAAAGAATTATATCATAAGGTAAAAAAATTTATATGAAAATTGATAACTATATAAGATTGATAAAGAAAAAGTCAAAATAGATAATTGATTGCTAAAATTAGTATAATTATAATGAGAATAAAAGTAAGATTAATGATGAAAAATTAAATGATATTAATTTAATTAAATATAATTTGACAATATATAAAAAAGTGAGTAAAATATAACTAAATAAAAATAATAGGTTCGGATAAGACAGAAAAAGATTTCTTAACCTTAAGCAAATATACTATTATCAAAGTTAACTGAGATTAAGAGATAACATCCAATCTTAAAGTATTGAGGAGGAAAAAATGCTTGATATAAAAAGAATAAGAGAAAACTTAGATTGTATAAAGAAAGCAATGGAAAGAAGGGGTGAAAAAGCCTTTAATCTTGATGAAGTAGTTAAGTTAGATGATGAAAGAAGAAAAATTCTTCAAGAAGTTGAGGTTATGAAAAATGAGTTAAATACTGCATCTAAAAATATACCAAATCTTATAAAAGAAGGTAAGGATGTAGAAAATGAAAAAGTTAAACTAAAAGAGTTATCTGACAAGATTAAAGTTATAGACCAAAACCTTAAAGATGTAGAGGAAAAGATGGAATATTTGTTAATGAGAATTCCAAATGTACCACATCCAGAAGTACCACAAGGGGAAACTGATGAAGATAATGTTGAAGTGAGAACTTGGGGTAAGACGACTAGTTTTGATTTTGAATCTAAAGCTCATTGGGAAGTAGGAACTGAGTTAGGTATACTTGATTTTGAAACAGCTGGGAAAATAACTGGTTCAAGATTCACTCTTTATAAGGGATTAGGGGCTAGGTTAGAAAGAGCATTATTAAATTTTTATCTAGATACAAATACAACAGTAAATGGATATACAGAAGTTATTCCACCGTTTATGGCAAATAGAAATAGTTTTTTAGGTACAGGACAATTACCTAAGTTTGAAGAGGATATGTTCAAGATAGAAGGATTAGATTACTTTTTAATTCCAACATCAGAAGTTCCTTTAACTAATATACATGCTAATGAAATACTTAAGTTTGAGCAACTGCCAATAAATTATACAGCATATACTCCTTGTTTTAGGTCAGAAGCTGGTTCTGCTGGAAGGGATACAAGAGGTTTGGTAAGACAACATCAATTTAATAAAGTAGAAATGGTAAAAATAGTAGCCCCAGAAGAATCTTACAATGAATTAGAAAAATTAACTAATAATGCCGAGACTATGCTACAATTATTAAACTTACCATATAGAGTAGTAAAAATATGTACAGGTGACTTAGGATTTACAGCTTCTTTTAAATATGATGTGGAAGTTTGGATGCCAAGTTACAACAGATATGTTGAAATTTCATCTTGTTCAAACTGTGAAGATTTTCAGGCTAGGAGAGCTGGAATAAGATTTAAAAGAGATAAAAATTCTAAAGCCGAATATGCACATACATTAAATGGGTCTGGATTGGCTATTGGAAGAAGTGTAGCAGCTATATTGGAAAATTACCAACAAGCGGATGGTTCTGTAATAGTTCCAGAAGTTTTAAGACCATATATGGGTGTTTCTGTTATTAAATAACAAGTAAAATATATATTTTTAAATGATAAAGTAAGTTATAAGTAATTAAAAAAATAATAATTAATATAATAATGTGTACAAACTAATGAATATTGATATAGTATAGCTATCATATGAAAGAGTATGTACACATTTTTATTTTCTAGTTTTTTAGAGATAAGTGAATATAAATAATCTATAGACAGAAAGGGTTTTTTTATGAAAATTCAAAATACTGAGTGGGGATATATTGAATGGAAACATACTTATGATGAGAACAACCCAAAACAAGCTATGAATATATACATTGCAGTTACCATGCCAGGTAAAAAACATTTTAATCATGTTCATTATGGTCAAGAGCAGATGATATATATTTTAGAAGGAGAAGGGTTATATATTATAAATGGAGTTTGGAAGCCATTTTCCCAAGGTATGATTTTTTACATAGAATCTGGTAGCACACATGAGTCTATAAACACAGGAGATAGACCAATAAAAGAACTTATTGTTTCAAATAATGTAGGTAATATAGGAGAAAGTGAAGTTATAGAAATCAATCCTAATAGTGATTTAAAAAAGACCTTAATAAATTATAGTGAAAGTACTTTAAACTTATATGCAGCAGTAGAATCAATTCGTGGTCAGTTTATTGACCCATTTAAAATTCCATTGATTATATATGATGATTCATGGAACATAGTTTTAAAAAATCCATATTTTCCATTATTTTGTTTTGAAAAGTGTAACCCTATGAAGTTTCCTAAAAACTGCGATTGTATGAATCAAAAAAGTAGCAATCAATTCGTATGTAAGTATGGGATAACTATATATAATATTCCAATATTATACAAGAACAATAGTATTGGAGTTATTAGAGGAGGGTATGTATTGTTATCTGATTTAAATCTAGATACTACTCATAGTAATTTATATGATATTCCAGAAGGTGCGGCTAGAAGTATAAAAAGATTATTAAAGCAAATATCTAAAAATATAATAAATTTTTGCTCATTTAATGATATAAGGAAAGATTTACAAGAAAAAGAACAAACCATTGCAAGGACATATCACTATGGAGAACAACTTGAAATGAATCTAAAGGTAGCACAGGATACAGTTACTAATTTGAGAATAAATCATCATTTTTTATTTAATACTTTAAATTCAATGGCAAGTATAGCACTTGATGATGATTGTTATGATTTATATAGTGCAATAATAGATTTGTCTAAAATGTTTAGATATACAATGAGGTCGGATTTAAGGTTTGTAGAATTAGAAGCTGAAATATTATATATTAAAAATTATTTAAATTTACAAAAGTTACGTTATGGTGATGCATTAAAAGTTGAATGTATTATTCCTAAAGATTTATATAAGATTTCTGTACCTTTCAATTTTATTCAACCTATTGTAGAGAATGCTTTTACACATGGTTTTAGAGATATTGATAAAGAAAAGCAAATTAAAATAGTTGCAAGTGTAGATTGTCAGTATGCTGTTATAGAAATTTGTAATAATGGAACTATTTTAGATGAAAGCATTATTGAAAAAGTGAAAACAGGTATTCGTAGCAATAATGGTCATGGTCTATCTTTAATATATACAAAGTTCACATCTGCTTATGGAAATGATTTTGAGATGGATATTAAATCAAATAGTAAAGGAGGTACTTACATAGTTATTAAAATTCCTATTGCAAATGAATAAAGAATATGTATAAAACTTAGATAAAATTAATAAGTTTTATCAGTATAAAGAAATATATTAGATGTTTCTATATTATTTTTTATATCTTACTTTTTTGTGCATCATTAAGCTAAAAGGGAGGAATTCTCATGAGAAGAGCACTAATAATAGATGATGAAGAAGCTGTTTTAAAAATAATAACACATTTTATAGAGATGAAAGATATGCCAATAGAAATTGTTGGGAGAGCAACTTCTGGTGATGAGGCAGTAGAAAAGATAATTAATTTAGAGCCAGATATAGTATTTATAGACATTCAGATGCCGATATATAATGGGTTGGA
Source organism: Clostridioides sp. ZZV15-6598 (assembly GCF_020657705.1). Taxonomy (NCBI): domain Bacteria; kingdom Bacillati; phylum Bacillota; class Clostridia; order Peptostreptococcales; family Peptostreptococcaceae; genus Clostridioides; species Clostridioides sp. ZZV15-6598. The sequence continues at coordinate 42,262 of NZ_JAGWCS010000026.1, forward strand.
AGTAATAGAAAGAACATCTCACATATCTAAAAAAATAAAATTTGTAGTAATAACTGCCTTTGATTATTTTGAATATGCTCAAAAAGCTTTAAGATTAAATGTAAAAGATATACTTCTTAAACCATTAGACTTGAAAGAGTTTACTAGGTCTGTAGAAAAGATTATTGGTTATAAGTATACCAGTAATGATTTGCTAAATGAAATACTAGAATATATAAATTTAAATTATAGTGAGGATTTGAAACTAAATGATTGTGCTAAATTATTTTTAACTAATCCATCCAATATATCTAGGATTTTTAAAAGTAATTTGAATACTACCTTTATATCATATTTAAATCATATACGAATAGAAAAATCTATAGAACTGCTTGAAAATACTACAAAAAGTATAAATGAGATTGCGGAAATAGTTGGATATAACAGTCTAAATAACTTTTATAAAAATTTTAAGATAGAAAAAGGAATGACACCAAAAGTTTATAAATTGAATATTAAAAATTGAAATTGATAAAGAAAAAGTCAATATAGATAATTGTTTGAAAATGTCTGGATAAGTATACTTT
>NZ_JAGWCS010000027.1:0-42755 GCF_020657705.1 Clostridioides sp. ZZV15-6598
ATGTATAAGGTTATTAAACTATAGAATATATACAATTTTTATTTTTTTATATCTAAAGAAAGTATTTATAGTTTTAGAGCAAATGGTTTTAGTAAATAATGAGGATACGTTTTTCTTTAAGGAAATTTCAAAAAATTATCTTGTTGCATGTCACTTAGTATAGAGGTTTTCAAAATTAAATTTGACGTATATAATAAAAATAATAGATTAAAGTAAAAATTTTATACTTACAGGTAAAGTGTAATACTATCAATATCAAGATAGTTAATATATAAATCTAATCTATAAATTATATATTAAAAAGAGAGGTCGCTATGTCAATTTTAGTAACTTTATTAGGGTTGTTGGTCTGTACAATAATTTCAACTATACTTAGTAAAAAATGGAGCAATATTCCCCTTGCGATTTATCAAATTGTATTAGGTGTTTTATTGTCTATTTTACCATTTAAATTTTCATTTTCGTTTAGTCCAGATATATTTGTAATATGCGTCATAGCTCCACTGTTATTTAGTGAAGGTCAAAATGTATCAAGAAGAGAATTATTAGAACTTAGAAAGCCAATTTTACTTCTTGCATTTGGTTTGGTTTTAACAACAGTATTTGCAGGTGGGATTTTTATACATTTTCTTATTCCTGAAATGCCATTATCAGTTTCATTTGCTTTGGCGGCAGTAATATCTCCAACTGATTTAGTAGCAGTAAAATCAATTACACAAGGATTAGATTTTCCCAAAAATATGATGAATATACTTGAAGGAGAATCTCTATTAAATGATGCTGCGGGAGTAGTAGCATTTAAAGTTGCAGTACTTGCTACTGTTACAGGCTTTTTTTCAATAAAAGAAGCAGGTATTCAATTTTTGATTACCGCACTTGGAGGAATAATAATAGGAAGTATCTTAGGATATGTAATTATAAAAATAAGACTTAGTTTGCATAAGTGGAATTTAGAAGAAATCCCAATGGTAATAGTTATGCAGATAATGACTCCACTTTTTGTATATTTTGCGTCAGAAGAGTTAGGTGTATCTGGAATTTTAGCGGTTGTAATGGCAGGTATAGCCCATGGAATTGAAAAAGAACATTTACAAAATACAACCACTAAATTGAGAATAATCTCAGATAATACATGGTATGTTTTAGAGTATATATTAAATGGGTTTGTCTTTACATTACTTGGTTTTTTATTACCAGGTATATATCAAGGAATTGTTACTAAAAACGAAAAAATAGCATTAAATTTAACTTTTATTGCTATTTTAATTGTAGTTATTTTATTTATTATAAGATTTATATGGGTATATTTATGGCATAGTTCTTTTATAAAAACTAAGAAAAATCCTTTAAATAATTTCTTTATAGGTTTTTTAGGATTTAAGAATGAAGAAGATGAAAAAGATGATACTTCTAGATGGAAATATTCATTAATAGTTGCTACTTGTGGTGTTCATGGTACATTTACACTTGCAACTGCTCTGTCTATACCATTTTACCTAGACAATAAAGATATGTTTCCAATGAGAGATATTGTTTTGTTTATATCATCAGAAGTCATACTTATAAGTTTATTACTTGCAACAGTTTTATTACCAATACTATTAAAAAAGAATGTACAAAAGTTAGAAAACTTATTGTCTGATGAAGAGGCATATAAATTAATTTTAAAAGAAGCTATTTTAAAACTTAGCAATGAAAAAGCTCAAGAGGTACAGTCAGTAATACATGACTTAAATGAGCAGTTAGTAGATTTAGAAAAAGGGATATTAAATACTCCAGATAACAAAATTATAAATATGATGATTGCAGAGGCAGATAATCAAGGTTTAATAGCTGTTAATAAATTATTGAATGATGGAAAAATTTCTGGGAGAGCTTTTGAATTATATAGATTTTATATTACGAAGTCGAGAAAATCTGTCCAAAAATCAATATTTAAGATTGTAAAATTAAAAATAAGTATGTGGATTATAGATAGAAAAGTAAAAACAGAAGTAAAAGAAAAGATTACAAAAATAATATCTGAAAATAAGGAACTAATTAAAGAGTTTCACCATGCATATGCACTTTCTACAAAAACGGCTATATCATTTATAAATAAAAATATTAATGAAGATAATAGGCATGAATCATTAATAGTAATTAGATTTTACAATCGTTATTTAAATTGGCTAACTAGAAAAATTCATAATGATGACAAATTTGAAGCAAAAGTAGGATACTATAGATTAATGGCAATACAAAGTGAAAGAGATAGTATTCAACAACTAGTTGAAAGTAAACAAATATCAAGAGAAGTAGCTAAAGAATTATTGGAAAATATTCTTTATGATGAAATGATGATGATAGAATGAAAATTATAAACTGTATAATGCTTAAATTTTATTGGTACTAAAAAAATAGGAAATAGTTTTCAATAAATTGCTTGACATATATATCCATTTATAATAGAATAAAGCTATAAATTGAATACAATATTTATGAGCGTTAACAAACTGGATTGTTACTGGGAAGCAGGCAATACCTAAGTTAAGATATACAGGTGAATTGTATCTTAATTTAGGTGTTTTTTTATGAATAAGGGAAATTGTATTTTGGGAGAGATATTGGTTATGATTATTCAACAAATTTACAATAATAATGTTGTATTAGTTTTAGATGAAAACCAAAAAAAAGAATTAATACTAACAGGATGTGGAATAGGATTTCAAAAAAAGAAGGGTCAAGAAGTAGATAAAAGTAAAATTGAAAGAACCTTTGTAACACAAGATGAAAATTTTATAGATAAAATTGGAAAATTAGCAAGCCAGGTTGATGAGAAGTTTTTTGAGGTGAGTACAGAGGTAATTGCTTATGCAGAAGGCATTTTAAATACTGAGCTTTATGAGTACATATATGTAGCACTTACTGACCATATTGCATTTGCAATTAAAAGATATCATGAAAACATAACTATAAAAAATGATTTACTACATGAAATAAAAAGAATTCACAAAAAAGAATATGAAATTGGAAAATGGGCTGTAGATTATATAAATAAAGAATTTAATGTAGAGTTTCCTTTAGATGAGGCAGGCTTTATAGCTATGCACATAGTAAATTCAAACTATAAAGGCAGTTCAAAGGAATCCCTTTTAATTACTAAAATTGTAAAAGACATACTCAATATTATAAGATATTATTATAGAATTGAGTTTAAAGAAGATGATATAAATTATGATAGACTTCTTACACACTTAAAGTTTTTTGCAAATAGATTAGTAAAAAGAGAGGAATTCAATGATACTAATAATGATATTGTAGATATAATCAAGATAAAGTATGAAAAAGACTATAACTGTGCATATAAAATAAAGATACATGTAGAGAAAAATTATGATTACTATGTAAGTCAAGATGAACTATTATATTTAACACTACATATTAAAAGAGTCATATCCGTGTTGAATTCACAATAAATATACTAAATAAATATAAATTCGATATAGGTATTTAAGATATTATGTAAAATTTAATAGAAATATAATAATTTTAAAACATTAAGGTTGTTACTGATAATGCAGGCAAGACTTAGGTTTATAAAAAAATTATAACAGTTTATTTTTAATTCTAAAATTAGGTTGATATAAGTTTATTTATATTAACATGAGATTTATTTTTAGGATTAAAACTACTAGTGTAATTTTTTATAAACTTAGGTCTTTTTTATTTGAAAAATATAAAATAATAAGGAGAGAGAAGTAAATGAAAAAAATATTTGGTGTTTTACAAAAAGTAGGAAAATCTTTGATGCTACCAGTTGCATTACTTCCAGCAGCAGGTATATTGCTTGGTGTAAGTAATGCTTTAGCAGGAGATGCGTTACTTGCTCATTTTCCAGCACTAGCAAATCCTACATTCCAACTTATAATAAGTATAATGGAAAGTTCAGGGCAAATTATATTCAATAACTTGCCACTTATATTTGCAGTTGGTGTAGCTGTGGGTCTAACTGAAGGCGAAGGTGTAGCAGCATTGGCAGCTATAGTAGGTTTTTTAATACTTAATACGTCTATGGGTGTCATGGCAGGTGTCACAGAAGACATGATAGATAATTCTATGTATGCAAGTATTGTTGGAATACCAACAATTCAAACAGGGGTATTTGGTGGTATTATAATAGGGATAGTAGCTGCTTATCTTTATAAAAAGCTTTATAAAATTGAATTACCTAAATACTTAGGTTTTTTTGCAGGTAAAAGATTTGTGCCTATTGTTACATCGTTAGCAGCAATAGTAATAGGAATCATATTATCATTTATTTGGCCACCAATACAAGAAGGGCTACTTAGTTTTTCAAAAAATGTTATCGAAGCAAATCAAACATTGGCAGCATTTATGGAAGGGTCTTTAGAAAGATTATTAATACCCTTTGGTTTACATCATGTTTTCCATAATCCATTCTGGTATCAATTTGGAGAATATGTAAACAAAGCAGGTGAACTTGTAATGGGTGACCAAAAGATATTCTTTGCTCAACTTAAAGATGGAGTAAATTTTACATCAGGTACTTTTATGACAGGTGCGTTTCCATTTATGATGTTTGGTCTTCCAGCAGCTGCACTTGCTATGGTACATGAAGCAAAGCCAGAAAAGAGAAAATTTGTAGCAGGAATAATGGCATCAGCCGCACTTACATCTTTTTTAACAGGAATAACTGAACCAATAGAGTTCGCATTTTTATTTGTTGCACCAGCATTATTTGTAGTACATTGTTTATTTTCAGGTTTATCATATGCAGTAATGCAACTATTAGGAGTTAAAATTGGATTCACATTTTCAGGAGGATTAATAGACTTCTTACTATTTGGTGTACTTCCTAATAGAACTCCATGGTATCTAGCTATTTTAGTAGGTATTGGATTTGCAGTATTATATTATAGCGTATTTAGATTTATGATAAGAAAGTTTAACTTAAAGACACCAGGAAGAGAAGATGAATCAGAGTCTAATTTGGAGACTAGTGAAATGTCAAAAGATGAACTGGCATCAGAAATACTAATAGCTTTAGGAAATAAAGAAAATTTAAAAAGTTTAGATGCTTGTATAACAAGACTTAGACTAGTTGTAAATGATATAGATAAAGTGGATAAAGAAAAGTTGAAATCACTTGGAGCAGCAGGTGTAATGGTTATTGGAAACAATGTTCAAGCTATATTTGGTCCAAAATCAGATGCAATAAAATCTAATATAAAAGATATAATAGAAGGAAAAGTAAAGGTTGAAAATACTGATATTAAAAATATGGATAAAAAGAAAATGGAAAAAAATAATAACACAGAAAACACTAATATAGGTAATACTTTGGTGGAAGAAGAAGTTTATTCATTGACAAATGGAGAAATCTTAGATATAGAAGAAGTTCCAGACTCTGTATTTTCAAGTAAATTAATGGGAGATGGATTTGCAATTAAATCTAATGATGGATTAATTTATTCACCAGTAAATGGAACTATTGGAGTTGTATTTCCAACTAAACATGCAATAATAATCAAATCTAAAAAAACTGGAGTAGAAATACTTATACATTTAGGTATAGAGACTGTAAACTTAGAAGGAAATGGGTTTGATGTATTTGTAAATGTAGGAGATGAAGTTAAAGCAGGGGATAAACTGGTTAAGATGGATTTAGAATATATTGAAAAAAATGGTTTATCAACAATAAGTCCAGTAGTATTTACGAATCTAGAACAAAATCAAAAATTAAACATTAAAAAAGGAAAAGTCACAGCAAAAGAAAGTAATCGTGTAAGTATATTAAAAGGGAGTATTGAAAAAATAGGATAGACACATCAATATGTATACTTAAAACTTGTATGAATTTTAGTAATTATATAAGCATTATTTAAATTTATATATTTTAGTTTAATTAATAAAAACATATGATTTATATTTCAATAAATTAGAGGTACTAGTATATCTATTTTACTAATACCTCTAATTTTTTTGAAATAAAATCTATAATAATTATTTATTCATCTAACAAATTACTATCTAAAGGGCTTTTATTGTTTATATAGTTTTTAGGAGATACGCCATAATATTTTTTAAATGCCCTTACAAAACTAGAATAATCATTAAATCCACATTTACTACAAACTTCACTCATGAGATGGCCATTGCTTATTAGTGATTTAGCTAAAATTAATCTTTTTTGAATTATATAATTGTGTATGGATGTTCCTGTATGAGATTTAAACCTTCTCATGAGATAATATTTGCTTATAAAAAATTCAGATGCAATACTGTCTATAGAAAGTTTATTCTCTATATTTAAGTTTATATAGTTTAATATTTTTTTTATAGTTTCATCGTAAAATACATCTTCTACAGATTCTATATTCTCGTTTTTTAAGAAAATTCTATTTAAAAATATCATAAGCTGTATGAATAAGGTATTTCTTAGTATTTCATTTCCAAATTCATTACTAGATTCAGAAATATTTATTTGCTCAATAAAAAGTTTGAGTGATTCAATGTCATGCATCTTTAAACGCAGTAGATTACATTTATTTTCTGTGGCTATCTTAAAACATTTTTCTAAATCACTAGTATCATCACTGTTTTTTTTCATAAATTCTGGGCTAACCCATATTGCGATTCTTTCATAAAATACATTTGAATCTATAACTGGTTTGTGAATTTCATTATTACTAATAAAAAGTATATCCCAAGGTTTTAGTTTATATGGAATTCCTTCAACAAAATAAGTGACATTTCCATCTATAAATATAATTATCTTATTAAAATCATGATTATGGTATTCAAATTCTATGTCTTTTTTATCTCTAATACTAAATATTTTAAAATTATCATTTAAGTATCCAATTTTATTGTCTGTAGTTTTCATAAAAGACCTCTCTTAGATTATATTATAGAGAATTATAGAGCATTTTTTGCAATATTTCAAGCATTTTTAACCATTCACATAGTAAAAAATTCTTAATATAATATTACATGAAGTGTAATTTTAGCAAAAAGAGTTTAAAGGGAGGAAAGCATTTATGAAATTAAATGATATTATACAGGGGTTGGATATAATCAGTGTCAAAGGTGAATTAAATATAGATATTAATAATGTACAATATGATTCAAGAAAGGTTACAGAAGGTACATTATTTGTATGTATAAAAGGATTTGTGTCAGATGGTCATAGGTATATAAAAGATGCTATAAACAAAGGGGCAAAAGCTTTTATTGTTGAAGAAGATGTAGATATAAAAGGATATACATTTATAAAAGTAAAAAATACAAGAGAAGATATGGCAAAGATAGCTGACAATTTTTATAATCATCCATCACAAAAATTTAATGTTATAGGAGTTACAGGTACTAACGGAAAAACTAGTATAACTACTATACTAAACGAAATATTAACTTTGAATAAAAATAAAGTTGGTCTTATTGGTACTATAAAAATATTTGATGGCGAAAAAGACATTATTTCTAATTCAACAACTCCAGAAAGTATAGATTTACAATATCATTTCAATAACATGTTAGATAATGGATGTGATTACTGTGCTATGGAAGTTTCATCACACTCATTAGCATTAAATAGAGTTGATGAAACAGACTTTAAACTGGGAATATTCACAAATTTAACACCAGACCATTTAGATTTTCACAAAGATTTAGAAGACTATAGAAAAGCTAAAGAAAAACTATTTTTTAAGACTACTATGGCAAATATAATAAATATAGATGATGAGGGTGGTAAAAAGATATATGAAAATATAAAAGGTATAGATGTGCCTTGTTACACATATGGAGTTGAAACTAATGCTGATTTTATGGCTAGAGATATAAAATCAGATTCAGATGGTGTATCTTATAGATTAATAACTCCTTCTTATGAAGAAGTTATATTTATACCAGTTCCAGGAATGTTTACAGTATATAATACTTTGGCTGTTATAGCTGCTTGTTATATACTTGGCATCCCTAAACCAGTATATAAAGAAGGTCTTAGACTTTCTAATGGAGTATCAGGAAGGTTTGAAACAGTACCAAATGATAAAGGTATAAGTGTAATTGTTGATTATGCTCATACTCCTGATGCACTTGAAAATGTATTGAAAACAACTCAACAATTTGCAGAAGGAAAAATAATTTCTGTATTTGGATGTGGTGGAGATAGAGATACTGAAAAGAGACCTTTAATGGGTGCTATTGGACAAAAATATTCAGACTTATGTATTGTAACTTCTGATAATCCAAGAACTGAAGAACCAGAAGCAATAATAAATGATATACTTGAAGGAATAGATAAGAAAAAAGAAAATTATCATGTTGTTGCTGATAGAAAGCAAGCTATAGAAGAGGCTATAAGTATGGCAAAGAAAGATGATGTTGTAATTATAACAGGTAAAGGGCATGAAAATTACCAAATAATAGGTAAAGTTAAGCATCATTTTGATGATAAAGAGGTTGCCAATGAATGTTTAAGTAAAATGTAAAGTGAAAATTTAATAAAATATATATTTTAAGAATATAATATCAAAATTATTTTGATATTATATTCTTTTTATGTTGGTGGATATTAATACCAATTATGTCAGTAACCCTTAATATAGATAATATAATTTATTAAAATTGTATTATCTATATTAATTAATTTTTTATTGTAATAAAGTTGATAATTTTGTATAATTACAGTAAATATGGAAAAATAAGTATTATCGTAAAATTGTTAGATTAATTAATATAAAATAATAATTATATACATATGGATTCTGGAAAGGCAGGAAGTATGATGTTGGGTGATGCAAAAAATAATAGGCAGGGTTTGTCCATAATTGCTATCATAAGTATCTTAGTAGTTACAATTTCCTGTTTGATTTATGGTTCAAAGTTGAATAAGACACTGGGTGAGGAAACGAATCAATATCTTTCAGAAATAGCAAATCAAAGTGTCAATGTGTTAAAAAAACAAATTAATGGTGATATAAAATTGTTACAATCAATTTCAATATGTATTGAAGGAGAAGAATCTTTTGAGCTGGAGAATATTCTTTCAACACTTAAAAGAGAATCTGTCAATAGCTCCTTTAAAAGAATGGGCGTTATTCTACCAGATGGTATGGCATATACTACAGATGGTTATGTAGAAGATTTTTCTAAGAGAGATTATTTTGCCAAGTCAATGCAAGGAGAAGTAGTCATAACAGGTAAGTTAAAAGATGCAATAAAAGATTATAAAGATATTAATGTGTACTCTGTACCAATTTATAAGGGGAATAAGATTATTGGTGTTATATTTGCTACACATAGTACAAAGTTATATGAAAAGATACTCTCTGTACCAACGTTTAATGGAAAAGGATATTCTTATATAGCTAATAGTAATGGTGATATTGTTTTAAATCCAAGTAGCAAAAACGCAAATTCTAATATGGAAAATTTATTTTCATATATAAATAAAAGTAATGCCCTATCAAAATCTACTCTTAATGATATGAAATTAAATATAAAAAATTCTAAATCAGGTTCATTAAGTTATAATATGTCTGGAAAAGGATATTATTTAAGTTATGCTCCAATAGGAATTAATGATTGGTATCTTTTTTCTGAAGTTCCTAGAACTGCTGTATCTGAAAAATCATATGCCATTATAAAACTTACACTATCAGCATGTATAGTTTTAATTGTGATATTTACATCTTTAATAATTTATATCTTGATTATGCAAAAAAAGGGCAAGGAAAGATTAGAAGAATTTGCATTTAAAGATAGCATTACAGGAGTTGGAAATTCAAATAAATTTAATCTGGAAGGTGGTAAATTTTTATCCACTCATGAGAAAAAGAATCTAGTTTTAATTTATTTTGATATAGATAAATTTAAGTTAGTAAATGATAGATTTGGATATGAAGAGGGAGATAGAGTATTAAGAAAAATTGCAGAGATTATTGAAAATATGTTTAAAGAACAGTCTGTATTCTCAAGAATTTCAAATGATAATTTTGCTATAATATTTGAAAAAAAGAAGGATAAAGAATCAGTTATAGAGATATGTGAAATTATGCGTAAAAAATTATCTATGATAAAAACTAGCTTAGGGGTGGAACTTAATCTGATACCATCTATAGGAGTCTATTTTATTGAAGATGGAGAAACAAATATATCTACTTGTCTTGATAAAGCTATGATTGCAAAGACTACAGTAAAAAGAAAATACTTAAAAGTGTATGAAATTTATGCTGAGAATTTAAAGGAAACTCTTATAGAAGAACGTGATATTGAGCAAGAGATGCACGATGCTTTAAAAAATGAACAATTTAAGGTATACCTGCAACCTAAAATTGAATTATCAACAGGTAAAATAGTAGGCTCTGAAGCTCTTGTACGTTGGCAACATCCAAAAAAGGGATTAATAAGTCCAGGTGTGTTTATTCCTATTTTTGAAAAAAATGGTTTTATAACAGAATTAGATATGTTTGTATTTGTTCAAGTTTGTAAAAACTTTAAACGTTGGCAAAATGAAGGATTACCTAGATTTCCTATATCAGTAAATTTATCAAGAGTACATCTTGAAAATCCAGACTTTATAGAGAAGTTTGAAAACATTGCAAAAGAATATGATATTGAACCAAGTTTAATTGAAATTGAACTAACAGAGAGTGCAATATTTGATAATACAAAAATGCTGTTTAAAATAATGCAAAATCTAAAGTCTGTAGGATTTAAAATATCTATGGATGATTTTGGTTCAGGTTATTCTTCTTTAAATATGCTTAAAGATATGCCAATTGATGTCTTGAAATTAGACAGACAATTTTTTATAACAGTGGAAGATACAAAAAAGAGTCAAATTGTGGTTTCAAGTATTGTTCAGATGGCAAAGCAACTTGATATAAAAGTTGTTTCAGAGGGAGTTGAAACCTTAGAGCAAGCAGAGTTTTTAAGATTTATAGGATGTGATATGGCTCAAGGATTTTTATTTGCAAAACCAATGCCAATAGAAGAATACGAAAAGTTGATATTAAGTAGGACTGATATTGAAGGTATGAGTACAAATTAAAAAACTTAGTACAAAATAAAATAAAGATTTGTAAGGAGAGTGAACTTTGTATAGTCAAAGTTCACTTTATTTATGTAAAAATACCTTAGTGTAAAAATATGAATTAGGTTTAGAGTATTACTTTACATTATATGGAGCATATGATATTTTCTAAAAGAGATATAATTTTTCTATGGTTAAAAGTTTTTAATTTGAGTATAGTAGTTTGTGAATCTAAGAATATCGGTAATTATGCAAGTACTTAAGGGAGGAAAGTTTTTGAGTAAGATAACAATTAGGGAAATGGTAGATGATGAAAGAAAGCTTGTTTGGAAAATTGGTAAATCTAGTTTTGGATTGGTTGAAGGTATGGCATTTAAAAAGCCTCAAAATGCTTTTATTGCTATAATAGATGCTCATATTGTTGGTATGGCTTCCTATAAAATTTTTCCTGCAAAAAATGGCCAAAAAATTGGATATGTAGAAACAGCCTACGTAAAGAAGGGACATGAAGGTAAGGGAATAGGAAGTGAGCTTTACAAAAAAGTAACTATATTTTTAAAAGAACAAGGTTGTGAAACTATGACTGCTACTGTGAAGGACGATAATGTTGCATCATGGAAGTTGTTTGAAAATAATGGATATCATATTATAAGCTTTACACAAATGTTACAAAACTATGGGCTAATTAGTACAATACGATTGTGGTTTAATAGTACACTTGCAATTGCTTCTGGATTTCATTTATGGAGTACATTGCCACAAAAAAATAGCTCATCAATTCAACAATTAGGAATCTATACTGTCTTAAACTTACTAATATCACTTCCTATTTTATTTTTTAGCAATAATTTTAATGATTTTGCTGTCAGAGTAGGTGCGTTTTTTTCATTACTGATTGTTTCTTTACTTGGTGGATTAATTGCAACCTTGATTTCGTCTGAGAAATGGAAGTTTATTGCTACAAGAGGTGGCTTGTTGATATCATTATTAATTACAGTTTTGGGTGGTATATGGCCAGTGGTAGGTCGATTTTATCCAACAGAGTATAAGAGGACTACTACATTTAGACGAAGTATGGGGATTGAGGGATTGTTTGAGTGGTTAGGAATACTACTTTTTATTTTAGTAGTAGCAGTATTTGGGAAACAATCAGAATTTTATGAATACATTATTCCCTTTGGCATAAGTTTTTTACTTTTTCATAGTATACCTTTTTATCCATTTGGATGTTTTGGCGGAAAGCGTATTTGGGATTACAGTAAAGTGCTGTCATTGTTGACAATTATAATTTCTGTGGGAATACTATATAGTTTTTAAAAATCACAAGCCTTTGGTTAAAAAAGTTTAAAATAATAAAGAGAAGTTTTATTTTTTAATATTCTATATTTTTTTATTTAAAATATAGAATATTTTATTTTTATAAAAAAGAGAGTTTCTATTATGATTTTCAAAAAACATTTAGAAAAACTCTCTTTTTTATAGAATCTAAATAACTATTATAATATAATAGAAGTTTCTATTATTCTAATTTTTTTATTGGAATACAATTGTTAAGATTGTAGATAAATAAAGATTTTAAACATTAAATCTAAATAATATTACATCTCCATCTTTAACTATGTATTCTTTACCTTCTAATTTAACTAATCCTTTTTCTTTAGCAGCGGCCATAGTACCATGTTCAACCAAATCATTAAAAGCAATTGTTTCAGCTCGGATAAATCCTCTTTCTATGTCAGAATGTATTTTTCCTCCTGCTTGAGGTGCTTTACTTCCAACCTTTATAGTCCATGCTCTGACCTCTTTTGGCCCAGCTGTTAAGAATGAAATTAGACCAAGTAAGGCATAAGATGATTTTATAAGTTTATCAAGACCTGATTGTTCAAGTCCTAATGTTTCTAAAAATTCTTTCTTTTCTTCAGCAGAATCAAGTTCAGAAATTTCTGCTTCTATTTGTGCACATACAACAACAACTTCAGCATCTTCTGTTTCCGCAAATACCTTAACTTGTTGAACATACTTATTACTTTCTCCATCATCTGCTAAATCATCTTCTGATACATTTGCAGCATATATTACAGGTTTAGATGTAAGTAAATCTAATGAATTTACAAAGTTTTGCTCATCTTCTGTAAATTGCATAGTTCTTACACACTTACTATTTTCTAAAGTAGCCATGATTGAATTTAATAAATCAAGTTCAGAACCTAAAGTTTTATCAGCTTTAGCGGCTTTTTGAGTTTTATGAATTCTTCTTTCAAGAATCTCTATGTCAGAGAAAATTAATTCTAAATTTATAGTCTCTATATCGCGAAGTGGTTCAACAGAACCATCTACATGTATAACATTTTCATCTTCAAAACATCTTACAACATGTACAATTGCATCAACTTCTCTTATATGTGATAAAAATTTATTTCCTAAGCCTTCTCCTTTAGAAGCACCCCTAACTAAACCAGCTATGTCACAAAATTCTATAGCAGTAGGAACTATTTTTTCAGAGTTGTACAATTCTTGTAGTTTATCTAATCTTTCATCTGGAACAGATACAACTCCAACATTTGGGTCTATTGTACAAAAAGGGTAATTTGCAGATTCTGCACCTGCTTGAGTTATTGCGTTAAATAGTGTGCTTTTACCTACATTTGGTAAACCAACTATACCTAATTTCATATTAATCGTCCTCTCTCTTATTCTTTTTATATTCTTTATATAACTTTAAACAATCAATCTATAGGATTGTAAAATTGTTTTAATTATAGACATACATATTGATTATACATCATATATATGAAGCTTGTAAACTAGACTTTAAAGCAGACTGCTCTAAATAATTTTGTATTTAAGTTTAAATAAAAATATTACTTTTAGAAAATAATAAAAAGGATATAATTAAATAGAAGGTTTTTATATATAAGTATATACAATCAAAAAATAAATAAATTTCAATTTTAAAATTGATGTTTAAATAAAAAATAGGAGGTACATATGGTTAATACTAAGAAAATAATAAATTTGGGTAATAATATTAATCTGACTTTGATAAAAACAGAAAAGTTTAAATCAAATCTTATAAGTTTGTATGTTCAGAGATTGTTGGATAAAAAAGAAACTACAAAAAATGCTTTGCTACCATCAATAATAGCAAGCGGAAGTGAAAAATATCCTAGTGCTAGAGCAATATCCAATAAACTAGATGATTTATATGGTTCATCTATGGGAGCTGATGCTGTAAAGCGTGGAGAGCGTCAAGTACTAAGTTTTAAAATAATTAATATAAGTGAAAAGTATTTAGATGAAAATATATTTGAAGAAGTAGTAGAATTTTTTAATGAAGTAATAAATAATACACTTGTTATAGATGGTGGATTTAAAGAAGAATATTTAAATATTGAAAAAGAAAATTTAAGAGATAAGATACAATCAATAATAAATGATAAAAAAGAATATGCACAAGATAAATGTATAGAAGCTATGTGTGGAAATGAAAGATACAGTATAAGCGAGTTTGGTTACGAAGATGAAATAGATAATGTAACTTCAAAAGAACTATATGAGCATTATAGAAATATACTTAAGACATCTCCAATAGACATAGTTGTAGAAGGTGACTTTGATGAAGATAAGGTTGTAGATATAATAAGCAAGAATTTAAAATTTGAAAGAGAAGATATTATAGATATACCAAAAGAAGATTTTATAAAACATATAGATGAAGTAAAAGTAATAGACGAAAAAATGGAAATAACTCAAGGTAAATTAGTTATGGGGTATAGAGCAAATGTAGATTATGTGGATAATGATAAATACTATGCTCTTGTGGTCGGAAGTAATGTATTAGGTGGTGGGCCACACTCTAAACTATTTATGAATGTAAGAGAAAAAGAAAGCTTATGTTATTATATTTTCTCTTCAATAGAGAAGTATAAAAGTATTATGCTTATATCATCTGGAATAGAAACTAAAGATTACGATAAAGCTGTAAAATTAATAAAAGAACAATTAGAAAGTTTAAAAGCAGGAGATATATCTGATGAAGAGTTAGAAAATAGTAAGCTTGCTTTAGTTAACTCTATGAAATCTATAACAGATAATATAGGTGGAATGTCTGATTTTGCATTTTCTCAGTCTATGGCAAAGACAAATTCTGAAGTAGAAGACATAATATCTAGTATAGAAAAAGTTACTAAAAAAGATATAGTTGAAGCTGTAAAAGATATAGAACTTGATACTGTATACTTTTTAAGAAATTAATGGAGGAGATGTCTATGGAAAAAATAGTTAATGATATATTAAGAGAAGAAGTTTATTATGAAAAATTACAAAATGGCTTAGATGTATACTTTATGCCAAAGAGAGGCTTCACAAAAAAATATGCTATTTTAGCTACTAATTATGGCTCAAATGACTTAGAATTTATTCCAATAGGAGAAGATAAAAAGATTAGAGTAAATGAAGGAATTGCACATTTTTTAGAACATAAGATGTTTGAACAACCTGATGGAGGAGATGCTTTTGAAAAATTTTCTAAATTAGGTGTAAGTGCAAACGCATTTACTAACTTTACAATGACAGCATACTTATTTTCAGCTACTGAAAATTTTTATGAAAGTTTAGAGCACTTAATTGATTATGTTCAAACACCTTATTTTACAGATGAAAATGTTGAAAAGGAAAAAGGTATAATAGCACAAGAGATAAAAATGTATAATGATGACCCAGACTGGAATGTGTATTTTAATTGTCTAAAGGCTATGTATGTAAATTATCCTGCTAGAATTGATATAGCTGGTACAGTAGATAGTATATACAAGATAACTAAGGAAGAGCTATATAAGTGTTACAATACTTTCTATAATCCAGGAAATATGGCTTTGTTTGTTGTAGGTGATTTGGATGTAGAAAAGGTCATAGATGTAACTAAAAAAGCAAACAATTATGATGTGGATAAGCTTTCTAAGAATATAGAAAGATTTTATCCTGAAGAACCAGCAAATGTAAGGGAAAAGGAAGTTATAGAAAAATTTCCTATATCTATACCTATGTTTAACATAGGTTTTAAAGATAATAATGTAGGTGTAAAAGGGAAAGAACTTTTACGTAAAGAAATTGTAACTGATATACTTATAGGTATGTTATTTAAAAAGGGCAGTAAACTTTATGAAGATTTGTATATGCAAGGTCTGATAAATGAAAATTTTGGAGCTGGATTTTCATCTCAAGTAGACTATGCTTTTAGTGTAATTGCTGGAGATTCTAAGGAACCTAAAAAAGTAAAAGAGATAATTCTTGAATATATAGAAAGAGCTAAAAAAGAAGGATTATCTAAAGAGGAATTTGAAAGAACTAAAAAGAAAAAAATTGGTTCATTTATCAAGTGTTTTGATTCTATAAACTTTATAGGAAATAGTTTTATATCTTATATATTTAAAGATATAAATATATTGGATTATTTAGATATTATTAAAGATGTTACTTTTGAGGAAGTTGAAGAAAGATTAAAAGAACACTTTAAAGAAGAGTATTGTGTTATTTCTATTGTAGAACCTAAATAGAAAGTTTGAACATTATAATTGAGTAGCTAAATGCCAAATAGTTAATTTTGATACTTATTTTATTTAGATAACAAGCGAGCTTGTTGAACATACTTATATAAATTAAGTTAGTAAAAATTAAATATTATTAATAAAAACTTATAGAGAGATTGGTGTATATTATACACCAATTTCTTTGATTACAAATAATTTATGAATGATTTTGCTGTGATGATGTGTATAATATATTTTGAGTATTTGTAGAATCAACATCAATATGTTTTGTAGAATTAACATTAATATGTTATCATAATTTAGTATAATTACAATTAATTGTAAACATGGTGTATTGCTTTGGAAATATTTTAATTAAGATAAAGAGGTGGAGTTATGGATAGAGTTGCATTTACACTATTTGGGATAGACATAATGTGGTATGGAATACTTATGGCTAGTGGTATGATTTTGGGAACTTTAATAGCAATAAAAGAGTCAAAAAGAGTTGGACTTAAAGAAGATGATGTATTAAATATAGCTATCATAGCAATTCCTGTTGGATTAATATGTGCAAGAATATATTATGTTATATTTAATTGGAGTTATTATGCTCAAAATCTATCTCAGATTCTTAATTTTAGAGGTGGTGGACTTGCTATACATGGAGGATTAATAGGTGGAATCTTAGCTGGTTATATATACACTAAGGTTAAAAATATTAATTTCTTAAAAATGGCTGATACTGTCATACTTGGAATGCCTTTAGCACAAGCTATAGGAAGATGGGGAAACTTTATTAATGGAGAGGCTCATGGAGGTACAACTAATTTACCATGGGGAATAATGGTTGATGGAGTAAAAGTTCATCCAACTTTTCTATATGAGTCTATATGGGATTTTGGAATATTTATAGTTTTATTATTGTTTAGAAAAAATAAAAAATACGAAGGCCAGGTTATAGTAACTTATATAACCCTTTATTCAATAGGAAGATTTTTCATAGAAGGATTAAGAACAGATAGTTTAATGTTAGGGCCACTTAGAATGGCTCAAGTGATAAGTTTAGTTGGGGTTATTGGTGGTATAATAGCACATATTTATTTATCAAAGAGAAATAAAAACAACAGTATTAAAGATTAATTTAAATAGTAAGTTTAAAGGAGGTAGTTATGGAATTTCATCATGTATCAGTTCTTTTAAATGAATGTATAGAAAATTTAAAGATAAAACCAGATGGAGTATATGTTGACTGTACTATGGGTGGTGCAGGACATTCCAAAGAAATAGTAAAAAAATTATCAGATAAAGGATTGTTTATAGGGTTTGACCAAGATAAAAATGCTATAAATACAGCGAAAGAAAGATTAAGTGAATATGAAAGCAGAGTAAAATTTGTTCATAGCAATTTTGAAAATATAAAAGAAGAATTGGAAAAAATCGGAGTTTATAAGATAGATGGTGTATTAGCAGATTTAGGAGTTTCCTCTCATCAACTTGATGAAGCTGAGAGAGGATTTTCTTATATGCAAGATGCACCACTTGATATGAGGATGGATGTTAGGTGTGAATTTTCAGCATATGATGTTGTAAACACTTATACAGAAGATGAGCTAACTAAGATAATTAAAGATTATGGTGAAGATAACTGGGCTAAACGTATAGCTAAATTTATAGTTGAGGAAAGAGTGAATAAGCCAATAGAAACTACAGGTGAATTGGTTGATATAATTAAAAAAGCTATTCCTAAAAAAGCTAGAATAGATGGGCCTCATCCAGCTAAAAGGACTTTTCAGGCTATACGAATAGAAGTAAATAATGAACTTGGAGTAATTACAAAGATGATAAATGATGCTTCTTCTATAATGAATGAAGGGGGTAGAATTTGTATAATAACATTTCATTCGTTAGAGGATAGAATAGTAAAGAATGCATTTAAATATCTCGCATCAGATTGTATATGCCCACAACATTTACCAATATGTCAATGTGACAAAGAATCTGAAGTAAAAATAATAACTAGAAAACCCATACTTCCTAGTAATGAAGAAATAGAAGTAAATCCACGCTCAAGAAGTGCTAAATTGAGAGTAGCGGAAAAAATATAATTTATACAATTTGAGAGTACGGTCTAGCTATGTAATAAAATAATAAGCTTCTTAATATAGTTAAAACCTATTATAGTTTTTATTAGAATAGAAAACAACTATGGTATAATCGACAATATAGAAAAATATTTTCTGTTATAATATAACTAAAATAGATATTAGGAGTGAATAAAAATAGAAAATAAGCATAAAAAATTATTAATAAAGATTTGTATTATATTGGGGGTACTTGCTATTTACTTGTTTATACCTCCTGTTAAAAAAATGGTAAATCAGATGATATTTTATCTGAGTATGTTAAATTTAGATGCAATTAAGGAGTACATACTATCATTTGGAGTTTGGGCACCAATAATATCATTTGCATTTATGATATTACAATCAATAGCTGCACCTCTCCCTGCATTTTTAATTACTTTTGCAAATGCAGCCTTATTTGGATGGGTAAATGGTGCTATACTGTCATGGGTCAGTGCAATGGTAGGTGCTGCAATCTGTTTTGTAATTGGAAGGTTTTTAGGTAGAGATGTAGTTGTAAAACTTACAAGTAAATTTGCACTAGAAAGTATAGATGGTTTTTTTGATAAATATGGAAAACATACAATTTTAATTGCAAGATTGCTTCCTTTTATATCTTTTGACCTTGTGAGTTATGCAGCAGGTCTAACATCTATGAGTTTTATATCCTTCTTTATAGCTACTGGGGTAGGACAATTACCAGCAACAATTGTATATTCTTATGTTGGTGGTATGTTGACTGGTGGAGCTAAAGTCATGATGACAGGACTTTTAATATTATTTGCTTTAAGTGTATTGATTTATATGTTAAAGAAAATATATAGTGATAAAAATAAATAAAAATTAGTGTATAATCTATAGGTTCAATATTCAAGTATTAGTGAATCTATAGATTTTTTGTTGTGTATAGAAAAAATTACAAATAGATTGTGTAATAGTGTATTAATTTAGCGATGAAATTTTAAAGGAAGAGATATGATTAATAACAAATATAGTATAGAGGAAAATCTAAAAATCTATATTATCGGGGTGATAATTTGAAAAAAAATTATAAAATACATAATCTAAATGAATATAAAAACAAAAAAAAGAATAATTATAAAAAGAGAATTAATAAAAAAATAGGGGCTAAATGTATTTTATTGATTACAACTTTCGCAGTAATAATATTGAATCTATGTGGTTATTCAAAAATTTCAGAAATGAAATATGATATTTATTACTTACAAAAAGATTTAAGAAAAAAAGAGATAGTACTAGAGGAACTAAAGGCAAAAGAAACTGAAAAAACATCAATAAAAGAAATTGAGTTAAAAGCAAAGGAATTGCTCAATATGGACTATCCAAAAGATGGACAAATAAAGTATATAAATGTGGATAACTAGGGGGAATAGGTTTGAGAAAAGTAAAAAGGATAAGCAAAAAAAGACTGGTACTTGTTCTTGTTTTAGCATGTGCACTGTTTTTTTGCCTTGTTATTAGGACTGGATACCTACAACTTATGAAAGGTAATTGGTTGAGTACAAAAGCATTAGAACAACAAACAAGAGATATACCTATAGAGCCTAAAAGAGGAACTATATATGATAGAAATATGAAAGAATTGGCAGTAAGTGTAACTAAATATACAGTTTGGTGTAAACCTGTAGAAGTAGAAGATAAAAAAGAAGCAGCTGAAAAAGTTGCTGAAATTTTGGACGAAGATTATAAAGATATTTATGCTCTAATAAGTAAAAAAAATATGGCTCTTGTAAAGGTCAAAAGATGGATAGATGATGATAAGGCAAGTCAAATAAGAGATGCTAAATTAGGTGGAATATGGGTAGCAGAAGACAACCAAAGATATTATCCTTATGGAAATTTTGCACCATATGTAATAGGTCATACCTCTTCAGATGCAACAGGGATATCTGGCATAGAGATGCAATATGATAAAAAATTAAAAGGGAAAGCTGGAAAACTAATAGTAAGTACTGATGCTTCAGGTAGAGAAATTCCACAAGGTATGGAAAAATATTATGAACCTGTTCAAGGTAATGGTCTTGTATTGTCTATAGATGAAGTAATCCAACATTATACTGAAAAAGCAGTACAAAAAGCTTATGAAATAAACAATGCAAAGAAAGTCACTGCAATAGCAATGAATCCTAAAACTGGTGATATACTTGCTCTAGCATCAAAACCAGATTATGACCCTAACGACTCAAGAACACCAATATATCCATATTATCAAGAAGAACTTGAAAAATATAGCGATAAAGACAAAATAAAGGGTTATTATCAAATGTGGAGAAATCCAGCAGTAAGTGATACATATGAACCAGGTTCTACATTTAAACTTATTACATCTTCTAGTGCTCTTGAAGAAGGAGTAATAAAAGATGGTGAGAAATTCACATGTACAGGTAGTGTAACTGTAGGAGGAAGAAAGATTAAATGTTGGAGACACTATAGACCTCATGGAACACAAGAGTTTAAACAAGCAGTACAAAATTCTTGTAACCCTGTGTTTGTTGAATTAGGAAGTAGATTAGGTGTTGGTAAAATGTATGATTATATAGAATCTTTTGGTCTTATGAATAAGACAGGTATAGATTTACCAGGAGAAGCTAAAGGAATATTGTATAATGAAAAAAATGTAGGACCAGTCGAATTAGCTACAATATCATTTGGTCAATCAATATCAGTAACTCCAATACAACTTATAACAGCTATATCATCAATAGCAAATGGTGGAGATTTAATGCAACCAAGAGTAGTAAAATCTTATACTGACAATAAAGGTAATATAACTGAAACAGTAAAACCAAAAAAAGTAAGAAATGTTATATCTAAAGAAACATCCAAAAAAATGTTAGAAATTGCAGAGTCAGTTGTAACTGACGGTGGAGGAAAAATCGCATATATACCAGGATATAGACTAGGTGGGAAAACAGGTACAGCTCAAAAGGTTATAGATGGTAAATATGCTCAAGGAAAATATATATGTTCGTTCGTGGGAATAGCACCTTGTGATGACCCACAAATTGTAGTTCTTGCTATTGTTGATGAGCCAACAGGAGTAAGTGCATTTGGTAGTACTACAGCAGGACCTATAGTAAAAGAAATAATGAATGATTCTCTAAAATATTTAGGAGTTAAACCAGTATACAAAGAAGAAGAAAAAGCTGAATATGAAAAGAAACAAGTCAAAGTACCAGATGTAAGAAATTTAAAAATTGGAGATGCAGTGAAAGCACTAGAAGATGCGAAGTTAAAACCAAATTTAGATACAGATATAGAAATTCCAAAGGATACAAAGGTAAAGGATGTTTTTCCAAAACCTGGAATAAAAGTTAATGAAGATTCAAGTATAACACTATATTTTGAAAACTAAAAAGTAACAGATAATTAACATATATCCATAAACATCTTCAAAAAAACAGAAATATAGTATATAATTATAAAGTTAAGAGTTATCGTAGGCAATGTATATGTAACGGTATACATTGCCTTTTGTTGCTAAGATAATATAGCTAATGTTTTATAAGGAGGAGTTTGAGAATGGAGTGCTTAACAATAAAGGAGTTAGTACTTGCAACTAATGGAAAGTTAATATATGGAGATTATAATGACTGTGTAAGTGATATAGTTATAGATAGCAGGGAAGCAAATGCACAAAATGCATTTGTAGCCATAGTTGGAGAAAATTTAGATGGGCATACATTTATAAAGTCTGCATATGATAGTGGATGCAAAACTTTTATAAAAAATGAAAGTAATGGAATAAAATTAGAAAGTTCGGATATAAATTTAATAGAGGTAAAAGATACAACTTTGGCTCTAGGAAATATTTCCAGATATTATAAAGAAAAATTTGATATTCCATTTATAGGTGTTACAGGTAGTGTAGGGAAAACAACTACTAGAGATATGATATATGCAGCTATTTCTGCAAAATTAAACATCTTGAAAAATGAAAAGAACCTAAATAATCATTTTGGGGTTCCTTTGACTTTGTTTAATTTAAATAAAAAACATGAGTGTGCTGTAATAGAAATGGGAATGTCTGGATTTAATGAAATAAAGTATTTGGTGGACATAGTAAATCCTAAAATTGCAGTCATATCAAATATAGGATTATCACACATAGAAAACCTAGGTTCACAAGAAGGAATTTTAAAGGCAAAGCTGGAGATTGCTTCAAATTTTGATGATACAAATACTTTGATTGTAAATGGCGATGATAAATTTTTATCTACATTAAAAGAAAAAGAGCACATATATAAGTTAAAAACATTTGGATTTAATAAAAATAATGACATTTATTGTGAAGATTATACTATGGAAGAAGATAGTTTGACATTTACATGTGTCATAAATGGAAAAAAAGAGGAAATATTTATACCAACAATAGGAGAACATAATATATATAATGCTATGTCGGCTATATTAGTTGGCATGAGTTTAAATATTTCTTTGGATTATATAAAAACAGGTTTAAAAAACTTCAAAGGGACAAAAATGAGATTAGACATAATAAAAAATGAAAGATTAACAATAATTAATGACTCCTATAATGCCAGTCCAGATTCTATGGAAGCAGCATTAAAAATACTTGGAAGATATAAAAGTAGAAAAGTAGCAATACTTGGAGATATGCTTGAGATGGGTGAAATTTCAGAGTATGGTCATAGATTAGTTGGAAAATCATCTATGAATAATACTGATATTATAATAACTATAGGTGAAAATTCAGTGTTTATTGGAGACGAAGCAAAACGATTAGGATTCGATTCATCCAATATATATCACTTTAAAAATAAAGACGATGTATTTAATCAATTAGATGAATTAATAAAAACAGGAGACACTATTTTAGTGAAAGGCTCAAGAGGCATGAAATTAGAAAAAATAGTTGAATATCTAAATAAATAAGCTTAAACTAATGAGTTAATTGACAAGGGAGAGGAGTTTTATGATGTTAGGAATAACAGAGCTTACGTACACCGCATTGATTGCGTTTTTGATAGTAATTATAATAGGACCAATATTTATACCAATGCTTAGGAAATTTAAATTTGGTCAGACAGTTAGAGATGATGGACCTCAAACACATCTAGCTAAGAATGGAACACCTACTATGGGTGGAATTATAATGATTGTTGCAATTCTAATAACTGGACTTACAAGAGTAAAAGTTAGTCATGACATGGCAGTAGGTCTTATATGTATTGCTGGTTTTGGTTTTATTGGTTTTTTAGATGACTTTATAAAAATAAAGCTAAAAAGGTCACTTGGACTAAAAGCATATCAAAAAATAATCCTTCAAGTTGCATTATCTTTTTATGTTGCTTTTTATCAGTATACGTCGTCATCAAGTGCTTCGCAACTTATGATACCATTTACAGATTTTGTAATAAATGTTGGAATACTATATATACCAATAATGATGTTTATAATAGTAGCGATAGTAAATGCTGTAAATTTAACTGATGGTCTAGATGGTCTAGCATCGGGAGTGACTTTAGTTGTCTCTGTATTTTTTATGTTGTTTGCAAGTTCAGTTGCAGGAAATACAGAAGTTGCAGTTTTAGCAGCAGCAACTGTTGGAGCTTGTCTAGGCTTTTTAGGATTTAATTCATATCCAGCTAGAGTGTTTATGGGCGATACAGGTTCAATGGCATTAGGTGGTGCGGTTGTAGCATTTTCAGTTTTAACTAATTCAGTGCTTATAATACCTATAATTGGAGGAATTTATTTTGCAGAAGCTCTATCAGTTTTAATCCAAATTGGATATTTTAAAGCAACTAGAAAGAGATTCTTTAAGATGGCTCCAATACACCATCATTTTGAACAATGTGGTTGGCCAGAAACAAGAGTTGTATTTGTTTTTTGGATTATTACAGTTGTTTTAGCTTGGATAAGTATAATAGCAGTATTTTAGGCCTAGGGGGAATGAAAAATGGACTTAAGTGGAAAAAAGGTTTTATTAATAGGGCTTGCGAAAACTGGTATATCTACAATTAAACATTTAGATAAATTAGGAGCAAGTATAATTGTAAATGATATTAAAGATAAGAATAAATTAAAAAATATACTTGATGAATTAAAATCTATAAATGACATAGAATACATATTAGGATGCCATCCAGAGGATGTAGACGATGTAGATATGGTTGTAGTATCTCCAGGGGTACCATTAGACCTGCCATTTATTTTGAAGCTAAAAAATTCAGGCAAGTATATAATTGGTGAGGTAGAATTAGCTTTTAAATTGTCAAATAATCCAACTTTTATAGGGATTACAGGTACAAATGGTAAAACAACTACAACTAGCTTAGTAGGAGAAATTTTTTCAAGTGCCAAAAAAGATACATATGTAGTTGGTAATATAGGAAATCCTGTAATAGATACTATAGAAACTTCAAATGAAGAATCTATACTTGTAACTGAACTGAGTAGTTTCCAACTTGAAAGCGTGGATGAATTTAGACCTAAAGTAAGTGCAATATTAAACATTACAGAAGATCATTTAAATAGACATCATACTATGGAAAAGTACATAGAAGCTAAATCAAAAATATTTATGAATCAAAATTCCGAAGATTTTTGTGTATTAAATTATGATGATGAAATAGTGAGAGGCCTAGCTGATGAATGTAATGCCAAAGTAATTTACTTTTCAAGAACTCATAGAGTAAATGGAGGAGTATATTTAGAAAATAATGACATAATAATAGATATAGAGGATAAGATTAAGTTTCTAAATAAAGATGATGTAAGTTTGCCTGGAGGCCACAACCTAGAAAATTGTATGGCAGCAATAGCAATCGCATATGTTTGTAAAGTAGATTTAGAAGTAATAAAAGATGTATTGATGACATTTAAAGGTGTTGAACACAGACAAGAGTTTGTAAGAAACCTAGATAATGTAATATATGTAAATGATTCAAAGGGAACTAATCCAGATTCTACTATAAAAGCTGTACAGTCTTATAATAGACCGATAGTGCTTATAGCAGGAGGAATGGATAAGGGAAGTAACTTTGATGAACTTCTTGAAATTGCAAAGTCATATGTTAAATCATTAATCTTATTAGGAGAAACTGCACCAAAGATAGAAAGTTGTGCTAAAAATAAAGGATTTAATGACATACATATAGTAAAAGATATGGAGGAAGCAGTTAGGACTTCTCATGAGATTTCAAAAAATGGAGATATAGTGCTTCTTTCACCAGCTTGTGCAAGTTGGGATATGTATGAAAGTTTTGAAGTAAGAGGAAAAGACTTCAAAGATAATGTAAACAATTTAAAATAATCTCTTACCTCTAAACTTACTTAGATGGAAGAATGGAGGTAGATTAGTTGGATGCCTAAAGAAAATTTGAAAAAACAAATTGACATAAGGATGAAGACTGAATTTGATGGAGTAGTATTTTATACTACTATGCTTTTAGTATTTGTAGGAATAGTTATGGTGTTTAGTGCAAGTTTTATACAATCTTCATTTAAACACAATGATGCATACTATTTTCTAAAGAAAAATGTAATATATGCTATACTGGGATTTATAGTTATGATTATTACATCTAGAATAGACTATAATTTTTGGAAGAAAAATGCTACAGCAATTGGAGCTATAGCAGTAGTATTATTATTATTGGTCTTAACTCCTTTGGGAATAGAAGCAAACGGAGCAAAAAGATGGTTAGGGATAGGTGCTTTAACATTTCAGCCTGCAGAAATTGCAAAGTTTGCTACAATAATATTAACTGCAAAATTGATTGAGAAAAATTATGATAAAATAAAATCTTTGACAAAAGGTGTTGTACCACTTCTCGTAGTTCCAGGAATATTTTTTGCGTTGATAATACTTCAACCAAATTTGTCAACAGCAGGTACTGTAATTCTAGTTACATTTGTAATGATATTTGTTGCTGGGATGGATATGAAAATTGTATTTGCTATGATAGGAAGTGGGGCTGCTTTATTTGCTGCATTAGTAATTGCTGAACCGTATAGACTTAGTCGTGTTACATCTTTTTTAGACCCATTTCAAGACCCACTTGGTAAGGGGTATCAGGTAATACAAGGTTTATATGCACTAGGTTCAGGAGGACTGTTTGGTTTAGGCTTAGGAAAGAGTAAGCAAAAGTATTTTTATATACCAGAGCCACAAAATGACTTTATATTTGCTATAATAGGAGAAGAGTTAGGATTAATTGGTTGTATAATAGTTATAATGCTATTTGTAGCCTTAGTCTACAGATGTGTAAGAATAGCATTGAAGACTTCTAATGTATTTGCTTGTATGGTTGTCATAGGTATAGGGGCACAAATTGGAATACAAGCAGCTTTAAATATAGCAGTTGCAACATCATCAATGCCAGCTACAGGTGTAGCACTACCATTTATAAGTTATGGAGGTACCTCACTCACCATCTTTATGGGGGCTGTAGGTATAGTGTTGAACATCTCAAAGCATGTCAAAATTAATTAACAGGAGATGATGATTTGATGAAAGTTTTATTATCGGGCGGTGGAACTGGAGGACACGTATATCCAGCTATAGCTATTGCTAACAAAATAAGAGATGAACATCCAGACGCCGAGATAATGTTTGTTGGGACGGAAAAAGGGATAGAATCAGAAATAGTTCCTAAGTATGGATTTGAATTAAAAACTGTAACAGTACAAGGATTTAAGAGAAAAATAGACTTTGATAATGTAAAAAGAGTTTTTAAGCTTTTTAAAGGTTTGGAGCAATCAAGAAAAATTGTTAAAAAATTCAAACCAGATGTAGTCATAGGAACTGGTGGATATGTTAGTGGACCTGTTTTATTTAATGCGTCTATGGGAAAAATACCAGCTATAATACATGAGCAAAATTCTTTTCCTGGAGTAACTAATAAGATTTTATCTAAAACAGTTACAAAGGTACTTACAAGTTTTGAAGATTCACATAAAAGATTTCCTGATGCAGCTGAAGAAAAATTAGTTTTTACAGGAAATCCAGTTAGAAAAGAAATTTTGTTATCAAGAAAAAATATTGCAAGAAAAAATTTAGGAGTAAGTGAAGAGAAAAAAATGGTGCTTTGCTATGGTGGTAGTGGAGGTTCAAGAAAAATAAATGATGCAATGAGACTTGTCATAAAGAATATGGTAAATGAAGATATAGCTTTTATATTTGCAACAGGAAAAAGCTATTATGAAGAATTTATGGAAAGTATCAGCAATATAAATCTTAAACCATACCAAAAAGTAGTACCTTATTTAGAAGATATGGCAAATGCACTTGCAGCAAGTGACTTAGTTATAGGTAGTGCAGGAGCAATTTCATTGGCTGAAATAACAGCTCTTGGCAAACCTTCCATAATAATACCTAAGGCATATACTGCTGAAAATCATCAAGAGTACAATGCTAAGAGTATAGAGAAGC
The DNA here is from genome assembly GCF_020657705.1 of Clostridioides sp. ZZV15-6598. Lineage (NCBI taxonomy): Bacteria > Bacillati > Bacillota > Clostridia > Peptostreptococcales > Peptostreptococcaceae > Clostridioides > Clostridioides sp. ZZV15-6598. Next base: position 28,120 of record NZ_JAGWCS010000027.1, read on the forward strand.
AAGGTGCAGGGATTGCAATTTTAGAAAAAAACTTAACTCCAGAAAGCCTAAATACAGCCGTATTTAAACTTTTAGGAGATAGAGAGCTTCTAGTTGACATGGCAAATGCAAGTAAAAATATAGGTAGACCTGAGGCGATAGACCTTATATATGATGAGATAATAAAGGTATACAACTCAACACAAAAATCAACAGCTAAAAAACCAAAAAAAGAAAAAGTTGTTGAGGAAGTAAAGAAAGAAGCAGCTCCAAGTATAGAAGGTCAGGCTAAAGTAATAGGAATAAAGAAAAGATAAATAAATATTTACCCCTAATTTATAATATATTAGATTTTCTAAATTATTCTAAATTAGGGGTTTATTTGTGTGTATAAGTTTTAAGTTATAAAAAATACATATAGTATTTTATATTTATTTTGATGAAATATCAATTTAATTCCCTTTTTTAATGTTTTATTAGGTTGTTTTGAAAGAAAATGAGAAAATTTGACTTTAAATATTATTTTTTTTTTGTAGGGAATATAAACTCGAAAGGTGTATTTATTAACCAAAGGGGTTGATTGTATTTGAAGAGGAGAAAGAAGCTAAATACGAATAATGTTATGATAGTTTTAGTTTTTATACTTATGCTATCTTTTGGGATATGTATTATTGTAGGGAGTGATTTATTTGATGTAAAGAGGATCGATGTTATTGGAAATAAAAGAGTCACCAAGTCAAATATAATGAAAGAGTTAAATGTAAGTTTACATGAAAATATATTTGCATACAATTTTAAAGAAATGAAAAGTAAGCTTATAGACAATCCATATATAGAAAGTGTAGAAATAAAAAGGAAACTTCCAAATAAGATAACTATAGGCTTGAAAGAAAAAGAAATCTTTGCAGCATTAAAGGACGAAGATAACTATTGTTATATAGATAAAAAAGGGAACTTACTAGAGGAACTAAAAGGTACTAATGAAAGTAAAAATGATTTGATAGTGGAAGTAGATTATAGTATTGATGATACAAAATCAATAAAATTTAAAAATTATAAAACTAAAGAGAATGTATTTAAGACTTTAAATCATTTAAAAGAAGAAGGTATTTATAGAAAAATAAATTATGTAAACTTTAAAAAAGAAGGGAATATAGATATGCTTACGAGAAGCAATATAAAAATCTTACTTTCTAATGATGATAACTTAGATTATAATATATCTAGGGTAAATAAAATTTTGATTGACCTGCAAAATAAAAATACCAATGGTGGGACTATAAATCTAAATTATGGAAAGCTAGCTGTATATAGTCCAGAAGGATAGACAATTGTAAGGAAGTGATATTTTGAAAAAAAGGTTTATAAATAAGAGTATAATCATAGGAAGTATTGTATTGGGAGTTCTCATTAGTTTACAACTAAAAATTATTAATATAGAAAATAGAGGAATGACGACTTTTAAGAGAGGAGAGCAACTTACAGAAGAGCTTAAATCTCTAAAAAAAGAAAAAGAAAACCTGCAATCAGAAATTAATAGTGTAAAAAAAGATATAGAGACTTATAGAGGTAAAAGTGAAAAAGGAGAGAAAGATTTACTTAAATCAGAAATAGAAAAATATGAAACCTTAGCTGGGTATACAGATGTAGAAGGAAAAGGTATTGAAGTTGAAATAAATTCTACAAAAACTGTAGGAAGCTTTGATAAAAATGACAGTATACTATATAATTATGATTTATTACTGTCAATGATAAATAAATTAAATTCAGCACAAGCAAGCGCCGTATCTATAAATAATCAAAGAGTAGTTTCAAATACATATATGTATTTGAAAGAAGATAAACTTTATATGAATGACACTGTTATAAAGGAGCCAATTACAATAAAGGCAATTGGTGATTCTGATACATTAGCTTCTGCACTCAATATAAAGTACGGTATTGTCTGGGAAATAGAAACGTATTATAATGCAAAGGTAAAAGTGACTAAAGAAGATAATGTAAAAATAAATGGACATGGTGATACAGATAAAGTAGAGAGGAAATAATAGTATGAAAAAGAAAATGATTATATTAGGAGCATTCATATTAGGCATTTTCATATCAACTTATATAAAATCACTGAACCCCAATAAAGTGTACATAACATTGAGCCAGACTAAAAATATTGAAAGTGAGATAGAAAATACAAATAAGGAAATAAAAAATCTAAAAGAAGCTCTTAAAAGTAACAAAAAGACATTAGATGAATATAAGCAAGCAAAAAATAATGGAAATGAATCGATTCAAACATTAATGGAAAAAGAACTTGAAGAAGTTAAAGAGTTAAGTGGCTATTCAACTGTCACAGGTCCAGGAATAACTATTACTATGAAGGATAGTGAAAGAGAATTAGAAGATGGACAAAATCCAAACGACCTGATTATACATGATATTGACATTCTAAGAGTTTTAAATGACTTGAAAAAAGCAGGAGCAAAAGCAATATCTATAAATGGAGAAAGAGTATTGTCAACAAGTAAGATAAAATGTTCAGGAGCAACTATTACAGTAAACGATACTACATATGGACAACCATTTATAATAAAAGCTATAGGAGATATAGATTTATTGAGTGCAGCTATAAATTCTCCAGAATCATATGCTAAATCTCTAAAGGATATATATGGAATTAATATAAAAGTAGAGGAAAATAATGGAAATAAAGTGAATTTATTTGCAAAATAAAACGAAAAATACAAAAAAATAAAGAAAAAATAAAAAAAATTAATAAAAAGGATTGTAATATAGTTGTGTTTCAAAGTAAAATAAAGAGGTGAGGATTTATGATATGGGTGTTAGGAGGATTGGCATTTGGTGTAGTAGTGGGTTACTATATTCCATTTACATATTCTATGGATTATTCGATATATATGTCAGTAGCTATTCTTGCAATAATGGATTCTATATTTGGAGCAATAAAATCCAATTTTGAAGATAATTATGATAATGTAATTTTTGTTACTGGTTTTATAGGGAATGCTATCTTGGCTATATTATTGACTTATATAGGAGAAAAGTTAGGAGTTTCACTTTACTATGTGGCGGTATTAGTTTTTGGTATGAGACTATTTAATAATTTATCTATAATTAGACGTTATATCATTGCCAATATAATGAATAAAAAACATAAAAATTAAAGAGCTTTTGATATATACATAAAATATTTTATACTTAAAGAGTAATATTTGACAATATAAGTAAGAAAATTAAAAAGGAAAATTTACGTTTTTGTGGAATATGTTACTTAAAGGTTAACAAAATAAAAGAAGAAAATGATATAATTAATACATACGATAACTTTGAATCATGAGATAAGGGGGTTTATGATGCTAAACTTTGACGTAGAATTAGAAGAATGTGCACAAATTAAAGTAATAGGTGTAGGTGGCGGTGGAAACAATGCTGTCAATAGAATGGTAGAAGCTCAACTTAAAGGCGTTGAATTTATATCAGTAAATACAGATAAACAAGCTTTATATACATCAAAGGCTGAATATAAAGTTCAAATAGGAGAGAAATTAACTAGAGGACTTGGTGCAGGAGCTAATCCAGAAGTAGGAAAAAGAGCTGCAGAAGAAAGTAAAGATGAAATAGTAAAACTACTTCAAGGAGCTGATATGGTATTTGTTACAGCTGGAATGGGTGGTGGTACTGGTACAGGAGCTGCCCCAGTAGTTGCAGGCTTAGCGAAGGAAATGGGTATACTTACAGTTGGCGTAGTTACAAAACCTTTTGCATTTGAAGGTAAAATAAGAATGAAAAATGCTGAAGGTGGAATAGCTGAGCTTAAGTCAAAGGTAGATACTCTTATAACAATACCAAATGATAGACTTTTACAAATAGTACAAAAGAATACTTCGATGTTGGATGCTTTTGCAGTTGCAGATGATGTGTTAAAACAAGGTATACAATCAATTTCTGACCTTATAGCAGTTGAAGGATTAATAAACTTAGACTTTGCAGACGTTACTACTATAATGAAGGATAAAGGTCTTGCTCATATGGGTATAGGTAGTGCTAGTGGAGAAACTAGAGCTATAGATGCTGCTAGACAAGCTATCCAATCTCCACTTTTAGAAACATCAATACAAGGAGCAAAAGGAGTACTTCTTAATGTTACAGGTGGTCCTAACTTAGGATTATTTGAAGTTAATGAAGCATCTACTTTAGTTATGGAATCCTGCGACCCAGAAGCAAATGTTATATTTGGTGCTTCTATAAAAGAAGATTTAGGCGATGAAATAATGATCACAGTAATCGCAACAGGATTTGAAGGTTTACAAAGTGGGATTTTAGATTTGGATACTAAGCCTAAATCAAGTATAAGGTCTTCTCTGAATACAACCGTAAAACAAGTTGTAAAAGAAATAGAAGAAGAAGAAATTGTCGTTGAAGAAAAGATAGAAGCTCCTAAAAAGGCGAGTATAATAGAAGAAGACGATGATGAGAGCATGGAAATACCTACATTCCTAAGAAGAAGAAGATAATATGTAAATTTATAAAGAAGTCAATAGACTTCTTTTTATTTTTTTGTACTTTAATCTACTATTTCTTAAAATATATTCTAATATCAAAAAATTATAAAAAAGTAAAGTTTTTTTTATTAAGTATAGAAAAAAATGATAATAATATAAATGATTATAGTTTTTTATAATTAGACAATGACATTTTTATTTGATAATATTAAATCTGAATTGAATTGTAAAAATTTGAGGAAAAAGAGAAATTAAAGTCTGAAAGGGGATTAAGTATGATTAAGCTAAAAAAAATTCTTTCTTTAGCCATGGTTGCTGTTTTGTCAACATCACTTCTTGCTGGATGTACAAAAAAAGGAGAATCTAAAGGAAAAGATGGCAAAGAAAAATTAGTTGTATGGTCTGCACCATTAACAGATCATGATGCAGATGCATGGAAACCAATACTTGAGAAATTTGAAAAGGAAAATAACTGTGAAATTGAATTCCAAATAGTACCATGGGATAATTATGCAGAAAAATATGCTACTGCAATCAGTGCAGGTGAGGGGCCAGATATAGGATATATGTATGCAGAAATGTTTCCTCAATTTATAGAAATGGGAGCAGTTGAAGATTTAACTCCTTATTTAGAAAAATCAGGAACTTCAGATAATTATTTATACTTAGATAATGCAAAAATGATGGGTGGAATTTACGGTTTACCTATAGAAGCTGCTAATCCAGGTGTATTATACTATAATAAAGATATATTAGAAAAATTGGGAGAAAAACCTCCTAAAACATGGGAAGATTTTAAAAGAATATGTGAAAAAGCAACAAAAGATACTGATGGAGATGGAAAAATCGACCAATGGGGTCTTGCACAAGGATGGGGTTCTAAAGTGTTTGGTAGTTTAAACTGGAACTGGTATCCATATCTATGGCAAGCTGGTGGAGATATATATAATGATGATTTAAAATCAGTTAAATTTAATAATGAAGAAGGATTGAAAGCTGCAAACTTTATAAATGATATGAAAAAATATATACCAGATAACGCTTTATCAAAAGACAGTAATGAAATGGTTGAAAGTGTATTTGGACCAGGAAAAGCTGCATTTACTATAATGCTGTCTTCTGCTGCTACAAGTACTTTTGATAAATCATTCCCAGACTTAAACTGGGGATATGTAACTTCATTAGAGGATAAAACAGTTGGTAGTTTTGCTTCAGTAGATGATTTAACTTTAATGTCAGCATGTAAAAACAAAGAACTTGGTTTTAAACTTCTTGAATATATGTTAAGTAAAGATTCAATGGAAGCTTTCCATAAAGAGATACCAAGAGCACCAGTTGCTAAAGGTGAAAAATATCAAGGAGACCCAAGATTTGAAGAAATGGTAACAAAAGATAAAAATATGTACAGACCATTAACAGTTGGGCCTCATGGAGTAGAAATATATGAACACTTATGGAAGCAACTTCAAATGATGATAGCTGGAGACAAAACTCCAGAACAAGCGCTAAATGAATCTGCAAAATATGCAAACGAATTATTAGCACAATAGTTTAAGTTTATATTTGAATTTACAGACTATGCAACTTAATTTTATACAAGTAAAAGATTTACTTGATATATTATTAAGTCGCATAGTCTTTTTTTATGGAAATATTCCAAATGTAGAATTGAATAACTTCTACCTAGATATATTGAATTCTACAAAAAAAGTCTATTTGTTTGATACTAAAAAAATATCTTTTGACGACATAAAGTATAAGACATATATCATTGTTATTTTTAAATAGAATTTGTTTTGGATTCGACTGTCAAAAGTGACATAAAATTTTGTACATACTATCTTATAATATGTTTAAAGGTTTTAAGGGGGGATACATGGTGTATATTGAGTACTATGTTATAGAAAACCTAGTAATAAATTATATTATTATAAGTTGTACTTCTATTCTTACTAAAAAATATAATCCTAGAAAAAATAAGTTGCTGGGGGCTAGTTTAGGAGGAGCCTACTCTGTTGCTTATTTATACCCGTCAATGAATATACTATTTACAGTGCCATTTAAAATAATAATCATGAGTATTATAACTTTAATTTCATTTAGGACTAAAAGCAAGAAAGATTATGCTCATGTAGCATTAGTTTTTTATTTAGTAAATATTTTTATTTCTGGAAGTACTTATTTTGTAATTTATTTTACAGGAATAAGCCATTTAAAAATATCTTTTTTAATTGCATGTACTTATGTGAGTTGTGAACTATTAAAGTACATTTACAAAGACTTGAAGATGCTTAAATACATCAAGGAGCTTACGAAGACTATAAATATAAATTTATTAGAAAAAAGCTTTTGCTGTAAGGCCTTAGTGGATAGTGGAAATTTATTAAAAGACCCAATAAGCCAAAGCGATGTAATAATAGTTAAATCAAGTGTATTAGAAGGATTGATTCCAGAAAATCTATTAAATATTAACTATGAAGATATAGATATGAAAAAAGCTCAGGAAATTATATGTAGTTTAGATGACAAAACTTCAGGGAGAGTTAGAATAATACCTTATAAGCATGCTGGAAGTAATAAGACAAGCATAATAATTGGTCTAAAAGCTGATTATGTAGAGGTAGATGAGCAAAAGATAGGAAATATAATACTTGGTATTTCAAATTTCAATGATAGAGAATATGGGGCAATAATGAATCCAAATATATTGCCTGGATTCTAGCTAAAAATTTAAGGGGGACAAAGGATGTTACGATTAAAGGAAAGAATCATAAGCTTTATTACGATGTTAGGTATTAAATTAAAAATAATAAAGCCAAAAGGAATATACTATATGGGAGGAGCCAATATTCTTCCTCCTCCACTAAAACCAGAAGAAGAAATGGAACTTTTGCAAAAACTAGAAACTGATGAAACTGTAAAATCAATTTTAATAGAAAGAAATTTGAGATTAGTAGTCTACATATCAAGAAAATTTGAAAATACAGGTATAGATGTAGAGGATTTAATTTCTATAGGAACTATAGGTTTGATAAAGGCAGTCAATACTTTTAAATTAAATAAAAACATAAAATTAGCAACTTATGCTTCAAGATGTATAGAAAATGAAATACTAATGTATCTAAGAAAAAATAATAAAAAGAAAACAGAGGTATCTTTTGATGAACCTTTAAATATAGACTTAGATGGAAACGAACTTTTATTATCAGATGTTTTAGGTACAGAAAATGATGAAATATATAAAATAATCGAAGAAGAAATAGATAGAGATTTATTAGTTATGGCACTTGACAGATTAAGTGACAGAGAAAAGCAAATTATGGAATTAAGGTTTGGACTTATAGATAAAGGTATTGAAAAAACACAAAAAGAAGTTGCTGGAATGCTTGGAATATCTCAATCCTACATATCTAGACTTGAAAAGAAAATAATTTCAAGGTTACAAAAAGAAATGAAAAAATTTGTATAATGCTAAATTAATTCTTCTTAAAAAGTATAAAAAAATTGGAAATGTAAATAATTTCAATAGATGAATACTTTTTGAGAGAGGACTGAAATGTATGCAAGTTAATAAGGTTGAAATATGTGGTGTTAATACATCTGAACTTCCAGTTCTTAAAAATAAGCAAATGAAGGAACTTTTATTACAAATAAAAAGTGGTGATGAAGAAGCCAGACAACAATTTGTAAGAGGAAATTTAAGGTTAGTCTTGAGTGTAATAAAAAAATTTAACAACAGAGGAGAAAATATAGACGATTTATTTCAAATAGGTTGTATTGGTCTTATAAAAGCTATAGATAACTTTGATTTAAGTCAAAATGTCAGATTTTCAACTTATGCTGTTCCTATGATTATAGGAGAAATTAGAAGATACTTAAGAGACAATAATCCAATCAGAGTAAGTAGATCATTAAAAGATATAGCATATAAGGCACTACAAGTCAGAGAAAGACTAATTAGAACAAATTCAAAAGAACCAACAGTATCAGAAATAGCAAAAGAATTAGAATTAGAAGTAGAATCAGTTGTAATGGCACTTGATGCTATACAAGACCCGATATCTTTATTTGACCCAGTATATCAAGATAATGGAGATGCGATATTTGTAATGGATCAAGTTCAAGACAAAAAAGATACTGATGAAAACTGGTTGCAAGAAATATCACTTAAGGAAGCTATTAAAAAATTAAATAGTAGAGAAAAGTTGGTATTAGATTTAAGATTTTACAAAGGAAGAACTCAGATAGAAGTTGCTGATGAAATCGGTATATCTCAAGCACAAGTATCAAGAATTGAAAAAAATGCTTTAAAAAATATGAGAAAGTATGTATAAGTAATCCATGGAATGTAAACATAATTTTAAATTTAAATGACCTATATAGGTCATTTTTTTTTATCCAATTACATATTTATTTTTAAAGAAAGGGTGAGTATAATATGATTAGAGTTTCTGATATAATGGAAAAAGAAATTATAAATGTAAAAAATGGAAAAAGGATGGGTTTCATAATCGACATAGATATGGATATCCACGAGGGAAAAGTAGTCTCATTTACCATTTTTGGAGATGGAAGTAGAAGTTTTTTTTCAAGAGGAGGGGATGAAGAAGTTATATTTTGGAATGATATACTTAAAATAGGTTGTGATACAATAATAGTAAATATAGGTTCAGAATTAAGCTTAGATGAATTTGATATATAGCTAAACAAAGGAGGAATACAGATGCAATGTCCTTATTGCAATTATAAAGAGTCAAAGGTAATAGATTCTAGACATACAGATTTAAAATCTATTAGAAGAAGACGTGAATGTGAATTATGTAAAAAGAGATTTACTACTTATGAAAAAATAGAAACTACTCCTTTAATGGTTATTAAAAAAGATAATAGTAGAGAGTATTTTGATAGAGAAAAAATAAAATACGGATTATTAAAGGCATGTGAAAAAAGACCTGTATCTGTTGAGGATATTGAAAGTATAGTTGTACATATTGAAAATGAAATAAATAAATGTTTTATAGAAGAAATTGAAACTAAAAAAATTGGTGAAATGGTAATGGATAAATTGAAAGATTTAGATGAAGTCGCCTATGTAAGATTTGCTTCTGTGTATAGACAATTTAAAGATATAAATACTTTTGTAAATGAACTTAAAAGTATACTAATAGAAAAAGGAGACAAATGATGAAAGATTATATAAATCTAAAAAGTGTAGAAGATATTAAAGAGTATGTTAACTTAAGTGGCAATTGTAAAGAAATTGATGAAAAATTAAATTCTATAAATCTAGTTATAACTTGCAAAAATATAGATGCAAAAAGTAAAGAAGACATGTTAAAAGTTTGTAAGGAATGCGATTTAATGTTTGAAAATTTAACTAGTAATTCTCAAACACATTCAGACATAGTTAACATAGTTAAGAGAGAGAATATAGGACAAAGAATAGAAGGAGATGCACTTATAACAAACTTAGAGAAAGTACCACTTTTATTGTTTACAGCAGACTGCGTACCTATATCAATTATAGATGCCAAAAATAAAGCCATAGGACTAGCACATGCGGGCTGGAAAGGTACTTTTAGTAATATAGGTCACAAAACAATAAAATTGATGTCTGAGACTTATAAAACAGTTCCTGAAGATTTGATATGTATAATTGGACCATCAATTGGACCTTGTTGTTATGAAGTTTCTGAGGATTTGGTAGAAAAATTTAACACAATTCTTACAAATAATGATGAAAAGTTCTATATAATAAAAGAGGGAAGTTACTATTTAGATTTATGGAAAATTAATGAGTATATGCTGAGATGTAGTGGAGTCAAAAAAGAAAATATAATAAACTTAAATCTATGCACTAGTTGTAGAGCAGATGAATTCCACTCTTATAGAAAACATAATAAGGCATCAGAACGAATAGGAACGGTACTACAGATAAAATAGAGAGGAGCTTTTTAATGAATACTAAAGTGCTTGTTATAGACGATGAAATGCATATAGTTGAGCTATTAAAATTCAATTTGGAGGTGTCAAACTACGAAGTTAGTTATTCATATGACGGATTTGATGGATTTATAAAAGCTAAGGAAGTTAAACCAGATTTAATACTTTTAGATTGGATGCTACCGAATATAAGTGGAATAGAAGTATTGAGAAAAATAAGAAGTGACAAAGACTTGAAAAATATTCCTGTTATAATGCTTACTGCTAAAAATATGGAAAATGACAAGGTTGAAGGGCTTGAAGTAGGTGCTGATGATTATATAACCAAGCCATTTAGTATAAAAGAATTGTTAGCTAGAGTTAGCTCTGTTTTAAGAAGATATAACTTAACTAGTACAGGCGAAGAAAATAATATACTTACCACAGGTAATTTAAAACTAGATTTATCAAAACATGAAGTTACTAAAGGTTCTGAAAAGATAGAGTTAACACTTAAAGAGTTTGAACTGTTAAAATTATTAATTCAGAATAAAGGTAAAGTACTTTCAAGAAACTATCTTTTAGATAAAATATGGGGCTATGAATACTATGGAGAGACTAGAACAGTAGATGTCCATATAAGGTATTTAAGAAAAAAAATAGAAGATGAAGATAAGTCAGAAAAATATATAGAAACTATAAGAGGTGTAGGATACAAAATAGATTAGAAAAAGTTATATTTTAGGAGTGTTATCTTGTGGAAGAATTAAATAACATATATTTTTTTATTGTTATGTTGTCTATAGCCATTGTAATATTGTCTGTAAGATATACAATAACACTAAGAAAATATTTAAAAGAGTTTATATACGTTTCAAAAAAAGTAAGTAACAAGGAATTTCATGCTAGGCTGAATATATCAGCTAAAGGAGAACTAGGAGAATTAGCCAGAAATTTTAATCATATGATAAAAAATATGGATGATACATTAGAAGAAGTACAATATAAACATTTACAATTAAGGTCTATATTAAAGAGTATATCTCATGGAATTTTAGCTATAGATGTAAATGGAAACATATTATTGATAAATGATGAAGCTAAAGAAATGATAAAGAGCGAACCAAACAAACTAGTTGAAGGTCATAATATCAATGCTGTAATAAAAGAAGAAGAAATATTAAAGCAGATACTTCAATTCATAGGTTCTAAAGAAAATGAAACTGCAAAGATTACTACTAAAGATGATATAGTATACAAAATAAAAGTGGACCCAGTTTATCTTCAAAATACCAATAATGTAATAATTGGCTCAATAGTAAACATAGAAGATATTACTAAAAAGGTGAAGCTTGAAAATATGAGAAGTGATTTTGTTGCTAATGTAAGTCATGAACTTAAAACACCACTTACATCTATAAGTGGCTTTGTTGAAACGTTAAAATCCAATGAGAATATAGATGTAAATACTAGAAATAGGTTTTTGGAAATAATAGAAAGTGAATCAGACAGATTAAAAAGATTGATTGATGATATATTATTATTATCATTTGTAGAAAATAAAGACACTCTTCTAATGGAAGATGTTGTAATATATGATGTATTTAGAGAGGTATATGAAATAACTCAACGTTCAGCTAGTGAAAAAAATATAGAAGTTTTATATAAATGTGATGATAAATCAATAAACATACTATCTAATAGAGATTATATAAAACAAGTATTTTTAAATTTAGTTGATAATGCTATAAAATACACTCAAGATAATGGTATTGTACAAGTTGTAGTTTTAAAAGATGAAGAAAAAATAATAATCAAGGTTATAGATAATGGCGTTGGAATACCAAAAGAAGATGTAGAACGTATCTTTGAACGCTTCTATAGAGTAGATAAAGCAAGAAGTAGAGATGTAGGCGGAACGGGTTTAGGATTGGCTATAACGAAGCATATAGTCAAATCATTAAATGGATGTATAAAAGTAAAAAGTGAACTTGGTATTGGTAGTGAATTTATTGTTACAATACTACAAAAAAATTTCCTTAAATAGAAGGAAATTTTTTTTGTTTTTTGCACAAACTATATAAGAGAAGGAGCTGAGAAAATGGAAGAAAGCTTATTAGGTGCAAATTTATTTAGACACTCTTTTATAGTTGCAGTAATTATAGGGATATTGTGTAGAGGATTAGTTTTAAGAGTTACAGACAAACAATACCCATCGAGACCACAAGATTATTTAGAACAGATAATAATATCAGGACTTTCAGCTTCATTGGGTGCTATAGCATTACCTGCACTTATAGATAAGGAGTTTGCAGCATTAACATTTTTTGCAGTAGCAATACAACAATTTCAAGGTCTTGCAGAGCAAGAAAGAATAACATTAAAAAATATCGACAATGAAGAATTAGTACCAAAAGGAGATGCTTATGTTGAAGAAATAGCATCTACGTATGAATCTAGAAGTTATATAAGTCTTTTTTCTGCACTAGTATCTTCTATAGTTTATATTACTGTCTCAAAACGATATGACCCTGGTTTTATTTATTGTACAATACTAGCTGTTATAGCAGGAGCTTTAGTTGGTTTGATTTTTAGAAGATTTCTAAGACGAAATAGTATAGCAGACATAGCAGATATAGTTCCTGCTGAAGTGAGTTTTGAAGGGCCTATTTTAAAAGTAAATGGTGTAATAATAACTAATATAGGTTTAGAGAATACAAGAGAAAAATATAAAAATGAATGTCTAGCTATAGAGATTATACCAAGAGATTTGGGTGCATTTGGAATAGTAAATGATATAGGGCAAAGGCAAGCTATAATACATAATCTATTTATTCATATGGGTATAGATAAGGATGTAGATGAGGTTGATATTGTAGCGATATCTAAAACTAACTTAGCAAAAAGCACTGTGGTTGTACCATATATACCAATAATCAAGGATATAGATGTAATGATAGATGTAGTAAAGAGCACTCCTATCATAGAGACATCAAAAGGAAAACAGAGTGATTTTTCTAGAAAGACTTTATAGATTTATATGTGAGCATTTTATATTAGATATTTTAGGAGTGATTTAATGGATAGAGTATTTTTTGTTGCAGTTATTATTGGCATAACATCAAGAGTTATAATGTTAAACTTAGACCAAAAACAGTACCCTACACAACCAAATGTTTTACTATCTCAGCTTATATTAGCTTTTGTTGCTTCAGCATTAGGAGCATTACTAGTTCCAGCTCTTATAAATCGTTCTTATACATCGATAACATTTTTATCTTTGGCAGCAGAACAGTTTAGACAAGTAAGAGCAAATAGAAGGAATACATTACAAAACTTAGAAGAAGTTCAGCTTGTAAAAAGAGGAGCTGCATTTATAGAAGAGATAGCTAGAACTTATGAAGTAAGAAATTATATGTGCATAGTCACATCTTTTTTAACAATAGGATTATATTATGTAATTATTGAAGAAACTAAAATAAGTGAAGGCATGAGTTTGATAATAAGTTCAATTTGTGGATTATTATTAGCTTTTATACTTAAGAAACTTCTTACTAGAAAAAGTATTGGAGATATAGCTGATGTAATGCCTGCTGATATTAGTTTCGTAAATGAATCTATACTAAAGGTAGGAGATTTAAAAGGAATAACAAATATAGGTCTAAAAAGTGATAGAGAAGTATATATTAATAGAGGTGTAGGAATACAAATAATTCCTAAAGATAGAGATTATGCTAATGCAGGAATATTATTTGATTCGGGTCAAAGACAAGCGATAGTATACAATATATATTCGAGATTAGGTTTATATGGAGATTATGGAGAACCTGCATTTGTACCATTACCTAGACGAAATAAAGATGATGAAAGTATAATGATTGCTTATTTACCAGTAGATAGAAATGTTGAAAAAGTAATGGAAGCTGTAAAATCATGTCCAATACTTTCAAGTTCTAAAGGTAAAAACTTATCACTGAAAAACTATAAAATAGGAAAGAAAGGAAGTGCATAAAATGGGGATGGATATAGGTCTAAATGAATATACCCTAGCAATAGTTACGCTAGATAAAAATATGAAAAATGGTGGAGGTTGTCCAATATTTTATGCAAATGATGAAAAAGACTTGCAAAATAAGGCGATGCTCATGTCAAAGTGTGTAGGTGGAATGGTTCACGATATGACTAATGGAACATTAATAATAGTAAAGCATTAAAACC
>NZ_JAGWCS010000028.1:0-41986 GCF_020657705.1 Clostridioides sp. ZZV15-6598
ATATATAATAATTATAAAATAAGATTGTTATGTTACTTTCTAAAATTAAAAAGTATAATAAAAAAGAAAATTTGATAATTATTTAAAGTAATTTTAAATTGAAATTCAATGATTCTGTCAATCAAGTAGATAAATAAAAACTAGAAATGAAAATTGGTTTAAAATAGTTATAAGATAACTTTAATTCATTAATGTAAGGAGCTTTTGAAGGAGAATTATTTAACTAAGTAATATTACATAATTAATATGAGGTGATTAAATGAGAAATATACCAGATGAGATTAGAAGCTCGATAATAAATATATTTCCAAAAGAAAATACTATGGCCATCATAATATTTGGTAGTTATGGAACAGATATGCACACATCAGAAAGTGATATAGATATAGCATGGATTCCTATCAAAAAAGTACCAATTACAGAACTTGCAACAAAAACAGAGGCTCTAAGAAATATATTAGATGTTGATGTAGACTTAAAAATTGTTACAGATAACTATACAATAGCACTTAAAAAGGCTATTTTAGAAGGTGATATTATTTATGAATCTAACGGTTTTAAGGATTATATAAATAATTTCTATTTTGAAAATAGTGATGTAATAGATATCTTAGACTGGAGGGATATGTATGGTAATTAGAAATAAATTGTCTTGGAATTCAATAGAAGAAGTAAATAGGGATTTTGGTTCTTGCTTATATGATTTGCAAAACTTCAAAATACTATATACTAAAGAAGAGATGCCTGAATTATGGGATAGATATGTAAAAGAAGGTTTTAAAAGCTATATGGTCTCATTTCTAGAATTAACAAAAGCAATGTTGTATTACAAATCAATTAATTTAAACATAAAATCTAAGACTTTCTATGATTATCTATTGGCCTGTGAGTATCACAACTTATTGCCAAAAAATTCTTCTATAGTTATAGAAACACTTAGAAAGTTAAGAAATGATGATTCTCATGGATATGATATACCACAGTTTGAAGATATGTATGAGTTGTTTACAGAAAATGAAGAGGTATTTGTTAGTATAAGAAATACTTGTAAAAAATGATTTTTAGTGAAAAGCATTTTAGCTAATATCTAAAATATGTATTCTATATGTTACCATAAAACTCTAAGTGTATTATAAAATAAAAATACAACATCTTAATATAGCTTTAGAATCTAAATTTATATTAAGATGTTGTATTTAATTAAAATTAATACAAATATTGCATAATTAAATCATCAATATTAAAAGTTAATAAAAAAAATATAAAATATCACTATACAAATATATGCATTTAAATTTATTATAAAGATTAACAAATTAGATATGATATACAACTTATTAAGAAGAACTAGATGTACTTCTATTATATTGAGATATAAAACTTTTAGGCATTTTACTTATAAAATACACAACCATAATACAAGATAAAGGCTTGTCTACTATATTGCTAAGGATTCTTGGAAAGAATGCAGCAGTAAATATCTCTTGACCAGATTGAACTAAAAAACCAACCAATAAATCAGCACCACTTCCACTTAAACCACCAAACAATAAAACTGAAATAGGAGTACCAATTAAAGGACAAACAACAGATAGAATTAGTCCTGTAATAATAGCTTCCTTATAACCAAACCCTTTTTTCTTAGAAATATAACCAACGATAAGACCAAGAACAATATTTACAAGAGCAAAAGGTATATTTGTAGGGCCTGATATAACTCCTAAAACCAAGTTTGTACATCCACCAATAAGAGCACCCCAAAAAGGACCTAATACAACAGCCCCAAGCACAGTACCAACTGTATCTAAAAATAATAATGGTATATTTATCATAGATATAGCTATACCTAAGACAATGTTAATAACTATACACATTGAAGAAAATGTTATTTTCTTAGTATTCAATTATAATACCTCCTAAAAAAAATCTATATATTTATCATAGTATAGATTATAAAAGATTACTAATTGTATATTTCTATATAGAATACTATAAATATAGAACGAATGAATAATAAAATTATCAAAATATGTAGTATTATTAAAAGTGAGAATAATTAAGGAGAATATTATGAAAAGAAATAGAGAGATTGTAGTAGTGTGTCATTGTATATTAAACTGTAATTCTAAAGTGGAGGGTTTATCAGAATTTAAAGGTGCACAAAGTATAACAATAGATTTAGTAAATAATGGATATGGAATAATTCAATTACCATGTCCAGAAATGATTATGTATGGAATAAATAGGTGGGGACATGTAAAAGAACAGTTTGACAATTTGTTTTTTAGAGAACAATGTAGACAAATGCTACTACCTTATGTAAGACAGTTTAATGAATATTTAAAAAATAATTATGATATAAAAAGTATTATTGCAATAGATGGTAGTCCAAGTTGTGGATATAATAAGACCTGTAGTTCTAAAAATTGGTTTGGTGAATTGAGTGGTTGCAAGGATTTGATGAATAAAATAAATGATGTTCAAATGGTAGAAGGAAAAGGTATTTTTATAGATGAGTTAGAAAAATTACTTAATGAATATAATTTAGAAATACCTATAGTTGGATTTGATGAACTTAGAGAAGATAAGTAAGTGAAAATTTTATTGATATATGCTTAAGAAGTATGATATATGCTAATTTTCTTATATCTAAAGAACATCAATATAATAATAAAATATTGTAAAGGATATATGTGTATCTATGAATTAATTGCATATGAAGAAGAAGTGAAATTTTCATGGTGTAATGAATAATAAGTATATATAAGCATCACTTGTTGATATATATTAATGAAGTTTCTGACAATTTTAAAATTAAAATAATAAGATATTTGAGAATACTAGTTTTTATCCACTAGTATTTTTTGTTTTTTACTTGTATTGGATTTATCACATTATATAAAAATTAAAATTAATGAAAAGTCACAAAAAGATAAAATAAAGGAGAGTTAAGACATCTCGAAACTATTATCTATAACTAAATTGGAAAATTATATCAAATTTTGGAAAACGATTGACAAAGAGAGGCAAATAAAGTATATTATTAGTAAGTTAGTTTAATGTACAAATAAATTGTATGCAATGTTTAATATATAAAATTAAGATATTAGACTGAGTTATTTAATTTTAAAGTACATCAAAATGGAATATTAAATTATCGATTTAGGAGGATGGCTGTGGTAAGAATATTTGAAGATTATATTGAAAAAAGATTTGACAATGAACTACTGCGAATAGAAGCATGGGGAAAAAACTCTTTACGTATTAGGTCATTTGTCGACCAAAATTTTATTGATGAAAATTATGCTCTTAATGAAAAACCTAAGTTGAATAAAGAAGATATTGAAATCGAGAAGAGTGAAGATGGTAGTGTAAGTATTAAAAATGGAAAAGTAAAGGCTGTCTTAGACCATAGAGATAGAATTACTTTTTATAATGATAAAAATGAAATACTGTTAAAGGAATTTATTAGATTAAGAGCTGTAAAACATGATGATGGTGGAGAGGATGTAGGAACCATTGAAATTACCAGAGACTTTAACTCTACACTTAAATTAAAATCAAGAGAATATAAGCCGAGTTATAGTGGAGAATTTGAAGTAACTACTAGATTTGAGTCTGAACCTTGTGAAAAGGTTTTTGGGATGGGACAATACCAGCATGAATTTCTAGATTTAAAGAATACAGTTTTGGAATTAGCACAAAGAAATTCTCAAATATCAGTTCCTTATTATATTTCTAGTTTAGGTTATGGATTTTTATGGAATAATCCAGGGATTGGAAGAGTATCTTTTGCCAAGAACATGACAGAATGGAAGATGTTCTCTACAAACTTTATAGATTATTGGATTACTTGTGGAGAAAACCCAAAAGAGTTAAGTAAAAATTACTCTCAAGTTACAGGAACTGTACCTATGATGCCTGAAAACCTATTAGGTCTATGGCAAAGTAAATTAAGATATAGAACTTCGGAAGAAGTTTTGGATGTTGTGAAAGAATACTCAAAAAGAGGTATTAAACTTTCATCAATTGCAATAGACTATTTTCATTGGCCTAAGCAAGGGGAATATAAATTTGACTTAGATTATTGGCAAAATCCTAAGGAATTAGTTAAAAAACTGAAAGAAGAGTATTCAGTAGAACCAATAGTATCTGTATGGCCTACAGTTCAAAGTGATGCAGAAAATTACAATGATTATTTAGAAAATGGCTATTTGGTTAATGTTAATCGTGGCGTTAGAATGACAATGCAAATTCAGGGAAATACAGTCTTTGTAGATATGACAAACAAAAACGCAAGGGAATATGTTTGGGATAGAATAGATAAAAATTATAAGCAACTTGGAATTGATTATTATTGGTTAGATGTAGCTGAACCAGGATATTCTGTTTATGATTTTGATAATTATAGATATAAAAAAGGAAATGTTTTGAGCTGTGGAAATATTTATCCTATTGATTATTTAAAAATGATTTATGATGGTTTACATGATAATACAGAATCTGTTGTTACTCTTGTAAGAGGAGCTTGGGCAGGAGCTCAAAAGTATGGGGCTTTAGTATGGTCTGGAGACATTGATTCTAGTTTTGAGGCTTTTAATAATCAAGTAAATACAGGGTTGAATATGGGACTAGCAGGTATACCTTGGTGGACTACAGATATTGGAGGTTTCCATGGAGGAAATCCTAAAGACCCAGAGTTTAGAGAACTTATGGTAAGATGGTTCCAATATGCTACTTTTTCACCAATTTTGAGAATGCATGGAGATAGGTTACCTCACAGTAAGCCATTATCAAATAAAGGTGGTGGTTCGATGGTTACTGGAGCTCCTAATGAGATATGGTCTTATGGTGAAGAGGTTGAAGGAATTCTTACAAAGTTTATAAAAATCAGGGAAAGTTTAAAAGTTTATTTAAAAGATTTAATGAAGGAAGCTCATGAAGATGGAACGCCAGTTATGAGAACTCTATTTTATGAATTTCCCGAAGATGATAAAACTTGGGAGATTGATAATACATATATGTTTGGAGAGGAAATTTTGGTTGCTCCAATAATGAATTATAAAGACAGAAGTAGAAAAGTATATTTGCCAAAAGGATATACATGGGAAAATATATTTAGTGGAATTAGTTATGAAGGTGGAGAAGTTTATGAAATAGAATGCCCACTTGAAGAAATTCCTATTTTCTTAAAGCAAAATTCTAAGCATAGCTTTGAAGAAGTAAAAAATATTTTGAGAGAGGTGAAATCATAATGGAGCCACAATTATGGCAATTATTATTAATCGTAGTATATGGATTTTTTATAAACTATGAAAAAAATTCAACAATGTTTGGGACATATCAACCAGTAACAGCAGGTTTTATTACGGGGCTTATATTAGGTGATATAAATACAGGTCTATATATTGGGGGTACATTACAATTACTATCATTAGGGATTAGTAATTTTGGTGGAGCATCAATTCCTGATTATCAAACAGCAAGTATAGTAGCTACATTTATAACTATTACAACTGGCCAAGAAGCATCTGTAGGAATTTCTATAGGTATTCCAGTTGCTTTGTTGATGGTACAGTTAGATGTACTTAGAAACACTATTGGTATATGGCTAGTTCATAAAGCAGAAGATGGAGCTAAAAAAGGAAATTATAAAAATATAACATATATGCAAATGCTAGGAGTATTATTAACAGCAGCTACAACAGGTATTCCAGTTGCTTTAGCTGTAATATTTGGGCCTTCTTTGGTTGATACTATTTTAAAATATACACCTGAATGGTTAACAGGTGGTTTAACAGTAGCTGGAGGGTTACTTCCAGCAGTAGGAATAGGATTATTACTTAGATATCTTCCTGCCAAAGAGTACTTTAGTTATTTAGTGATTGGATTTGTTTTAGCAGTCTATATGAAAGTACCATTATTAGGTGTGGCTTTAATCGGAGGAGCAATCGCCCTTATAATTTATAAAAAGAATGTGGAAAATCAAGCACAACAATATACTGTAGTAGGAGGTATGGATGAAGATGAGTGATAATATGTCATCAAATAAATCAAATGAAAAAATCAAAAAAAGTGTTTTATGGCGCTGGTTTTTTACTAGTTCTGTCTCTTCAAACTATGAGAAGATGCAAGCTTTAGCATATTGTTATGCAGTATTACCATTTTTAAAAACAGTATATAAAGATAAGCCAGAAAAACTTCAAAATGCTGTATTAAATCATTTACAATTTTTTAATACTAATCCATGGGTTGCACCTTATATTTTGGGTATTAATGTAGCTATGGAGGAGTTATCAAGTGAAGATACTGAAGAGGCTGTTGCTTCAATTAAAACAGGATTGATGGGACCAGTAGCAGGTCTAGGAGATAGTTTATTTGTTGTTATTCCATGGACAATTTTTGGAGCTATAGCAGCTAATATGGCACTAGATGGAAGTCCATTTGGAATCTTATTATGGATTGTAGTAAGTGTAGCATTGAAACTATTAAGTATACCACTATTTAATGCAGGTTATACATCAGGGACTAAACTGATATCTTCAATTGAAAGAAGTTTAAAAATCTTAACTGAGAGTACTTCTATTTTAGGGTTAATGGTTGTAGGTGCCTTAATACCTTCTGTAGTAAAAGCTAATGTTGCTCTGAACTTTCAACAAGGTGACTTTACAATGAAAGGTCAAGAAATATTAGACCAAATTATGCCTGGTTTAGTTCCTGCAATTTTAGTTGTTATTGTTTATTGGGCTCTTAAAAAGAACATAAAACCAATATACTTAATTTTGGGTGTAATGGTTGTTTCAATAATTCTATATGCGTTAGGTATTTTAAAATAAGGAAAGGGTGATATTAGATATGGAAATGAAAGGAATTAAAAATATTCGTATTGATGACCGTTTAATTCATGGTCAAGTTGCAACTATGTGGAGTAATAAATTAGGTGTTACAAGATTAATGGTAGTAAATGATGCAGTAGCTAATAATTCTGTTCAAAAACAAGTTCTAAGAATGGCGACACCTGCAGGTATAGCATCATCTATAATTACAGAAGAAACTGCTATAAAAAATATTACTTCTGGTAAGTATGAAGGACAAAATGTATTATTAATTGTAAAATCTCCTGTTGACCTTATTCCGTTTATAGAAGCAGGATTAAAAATACATAATATAAATGTTGGAAATATGTCAAGTAGAAAGAACACAACTGTGTTAAAGCCGAATATCAGTGTTACTGAAGAAGAAAAAGAAGCATTCAAAAAACTCCTAGATGAAGGAATTGAAATTACAACTATAATGACGCCTGATGATAAGAAAACTTATCTTGTAGATATTTTATAAAATTAGAGAGGTGTATTAAAGTGAATAGTATTATTTTGATGAGTCATGGAAATATGGCTGAAGAAGTTTTGAATTCTGCTAAAATGATAATAGGGGATACTATAGATTATCCTACTGTAAATATGAAGCAAGATGATGGAATTGAAGGAACAATAGAAAAACTAAAAAAAGCTTTAGAAGTATATAAAGAAAGTTCAGAAATAACTATAATGGTGGATTTAATAGGTGGAACGCCATGCAATGCAGCTTTATTAGAGGCCAATAGTGATAGTAGAATTAAAATCATTTCAGGGCTAAATTTAGGTATGGTTATTGAATCAGCTTTTTCAGATGCAAAAGAACTAGCAGTAAAGTTAGAGAAGATAGGTAAAGACAATATTTCTATAGTTGAACCTACAATGGGTTTATTATCTGATGATGAATAGAAACCTTATATTAATATTTAATTAATGTGCAACTTTTAAGAAAGATACTATAAATAATCTTATGTAAACTCTAGGATAAATTTAATTTTAGAATTTATACTTTAAAGGGGTTATGGCTGTGTAGTCATAACCCTTATTTAAGATTATTACTATTTTTATAAAAATAGCATCTATCTAAAACTATTCTTAAATTTTTTGACTTTAATAATAACTGTAACTAATATTTTATTAATATGAATATTTAATCGATTTAATACTTTAGGTCAGGTTCTAAAACTTTGAATTCACTTATATATAATACTTGAAGTTATTAAATAAAGTGATTTATGAAGTGATTCATCTGTTGTAAATGTCGATTTAGATGTAGTTACCTTTTTCAGTATTCCATTACAATTATAGTATAAGTAATGGCTTTTAATTCGTCTAGATATTAAAAAATGTAACTAGCTTTTCAAGCTAGTTTTTAGATTACTCATTATAGTGTAGTTATTTTATCATTTATTTCGTTCATTAAAGTTAAATTTTGTATGTTTAGAAAGCTCTTAATATTTACAGCAGAACCACCATATAGAGATGCCTCAGACCCTAATAATGAAATTTCTATATTTATACCTTTGTTAAAAGAACTAACTAACATATCTTTTGTAATCTGTAATATCTCAGGGATATCTCTAATTATTTGGCTATTTAAATAGATTATCTCAGGAGCATAAGTTGCAATAGCATTATTTATAGCTATTGATAAGTAACTGCAAAAATCTTGAATAACTTTCTTAGTATTTTGATTATTTGCATAGTATAGCTGTTTTACCGTATTAGAATCTATCTTAGATATATTTTCTAAAGAAGAAAGTTGTTCAAATACTTTTTTCTCTGAACAATATTGTTCTAAACATCCAAGGTTTCCACAAGGACAGGGTTTACCATTAGGCATGATAATAGTGTGACCAATTTCACCACTCATACCATTTCTACCATTATACAATTTATTATTTATTATAATGCCTGAACCGAATCCACTGTGAATACTAAGACTAAGTAGTGAATTATGTACAGTTGAGAAAGTACTCTCAGCTAAAGCAGTTAAGTTTGCTTCATTTTCTATATGAATAGGGAAGTCGTATTTCTCACTAAGGATACTATATAAATCAATCTCATTAAGATTATAATATGGAGTAAACAGTATTTTATTTTCACAAGTAATCCCATGTATAGCCAGAGTGAATCCTATTACATCATAAGGAGTGTCTATTTTGGATATATTATAACTATTTATGATTTCATCTATTAGTTGTATGACATTATCTTTATTTACCTGTATATCTGTCAAGTTTTTTGAATTTACAATAGTTCCATCTAAATAAGATAGAGAAGAAAATATATAGTCATATCCAATATCCATACTTAAAGAAATCCCTGCACATTTATTAAATACTAAAAGTATGGGTTTTCTTCCACCACTATGAGTGCTATTTCCAATTCCTATCTCATGGACTAGAGATTCATCAATAAGTTTTTTTGTAATAGCAGATATAGTTGCTTTGTTTAATCCTATGGTAGAGGCGATACTTGCCCTAGAAATAGGACCATTTTTTATAATTTGTTCAAGTACCAATCTTTCATTCATTTCTCGAATAGTGTATTTATCAGTAACCAATTTGACATTCCTCCTTAAAATAATATTGTAATACTTTTTAGTTAAAAATAAAAGGTTATTTTGCATTGACAAAGATAATTAAATATTTTATTATTAGTTCATAAGTTAGTTTAATATACTAACAAAAATAAAGCAAGTAAAATATATCTAAATATAAAAAATTTGCAATAGGAAAACGGTAATTATAAAGCACTATCTCAAGGAGGGATTAAATTGGAGTATGTATTAGGTGTAGATATTGGTACATCAGGTACTAAAACTGTCTTATTTGATAAATTAGGAAATACTATAGAAAGCTGTACATATGAATATCCTCTTATACAAGAGAAATCAGACTGGGCAGAACAGGATGCTAATGACTGGTGGGAAGCTGTAGTAAAATCTATAAGACATGTAATTCAAAGTTCAAATATAAGTAGTGAATATATAAAAGGAATTGGATTATCAGGACAGATGCATGGCCTAGTTATGTTAGATAAAGAAGGTAATACATTAAGAAACTCTATAATATGGTGCGACCAACGTACAATAAAAGAATGTGAAGAGATAACTGATTTAGTAGGAAAAGAAAGATTAATTGAAATAACTGCTAATCCAGCACTTACAGGTTTTACAGCATCAAAAATATTATGGGTTAGAAATAATGAACCTGATATTTACGGAAATACTAATAAAATACTTCTTCCAAAAGATTATATAAGATACAAGTTGACAGGAGAATATGCTACAGAAGTATCAGATGCAAGTGGTATGCAGTTACTTGATATAAGTAAAAGAAATTGGAGTGATGAAGTCCTTGAAAAATTGAATATAGATAAAAGCCTTTTAGGGAAAGTTTATGAATCTCAAGAAATTACAGGATATGTGACTAAAGAGGTAGCAAACTTAACAGGGCTTGAGGAAGGAACAATAGTTGTAGGTGGAGCTGGAGACCAAGCAGCAGGAGCTATAGGAAATGGAATAGTTAAAGAAGGGGTAGTTTCATCTACTATTGGCACATCAGGGGTGGTATTTGCATATACAAAAGAACCTAAAATTGATAAAGAAGGTAGAGTTCATACTTTCTGTCACGCAGTACCAAATACATGGCATGTTATGGGCGTTACTCAAGGGGCAGGATTATCATTAAAATGGTTTAAGGATAATTTCTGTCAAAGAGAAATAGAAATTTCAAAATCTTTAGAGAAAGATGTATATGAAATTATAAGTGGGCAAGTAGGTCAGGTTCCATCAGGATGTAATGGATTACTTTACTTACCATATATGATGGGAGAGAGGACTCCTCATCTTGACCCTTATGCTAGAGGTGTGTTCTTTGGATTATCTCCAATGCACTCTAAAAAAGAAATGGCGAGAGCAATTATGGAGGGTGTTTCGTACAGTTTAAAAGACTGTATGGATATAATACAAAGTCTTAATATAGAAGTTAATGAAGTAAGAGCCTCTGGTGGAGGAGGAAAAAGTAAAGTCTGGAGACAGATGCAGGCAGATATGTTTAATCAAGATGTATATACTATAAACTCAAGTGAAGGTCCAGCACTGGGAGTTGCAATTCTTGCATTAGTAGGTGCAGGTATATATGAAAATATACAACAAGCTTGCAATGTCATAATAAAAACTTCAACTAAGTTAGAGCCAATAAGTGAAAATGTGGACATATACAAGAGATATCATAAATTGTATAAAAAACTATATAAATCTTTAAAAGATGATTTTAAGATGTTGGATGAGGCAGTTAACTTTAAAGATAAATAATTAAAACAGTTTTAAACTGATAAAAAATATTACATACATCATATGTGTAAAACATTGGGAGGATATAAAATGAGTGAAATATTTAAAGGAATAGGGCAGATAAAATTTGAAGGAATAAATCCTAAAAATGAGTTAGCATTTAGATACTACAATCCTGAGCAAGTAGTAGGAGATAAGACTATGAAAGAGCACTTAAGGTTTGCAATGAGTTACTGGCATACTTTATGTGGAGAAAGTAACGACCCGTTTGGAGTAGGTACAGTAGATAGACCTTGGAACAACATGACAAATCCAATGGAAATAGCAAAATTTAAAGTTGATGCAGGATTTGAATTTATGACTAAGATGGGGATTGAGTATTTCTGTTTCCATGATAGAGATATAGCTCCAGAAGGAAAAGATTTAGCTGAAACAAATAAAATATTAGATGAAATAGTTGAGTACATAAAGCTTAAAATGAAAGAAACAGGAATAAAATTATTATGGGGAACTGCTAATATGTTTGGTAATCCAAGATTTGTTCATGGGGCATCTACAACTTGTAATGCTGATGTTTACGCTTATGCAGCAGCTCAAGTGAAAAAGGCTATGGAAGTGACTAAGTATTTAGGTGGAGAAAACTTTGTATTTTGGGGTGGAAGAGAAGGTTATGAAACTTTACTTAATACTAATACAGAACTTGAAATGGATAACTTTGCAAGATTTCTACAAATGGCTGTAGATTATGCTAAAGAAATCGGATTTACTGGACAATTCTTAATAGAACCTAAGCCAAAGGAGCCTACTAAACATCAATATGATTTTGATACTGCTACAGTTTTAGGATTCTTAAGAAAGTACAATTTAGATAAATATTTCAAAATGAATATAGAAGCAAATCATGCAACACTTGCAGGTCATACTTTCCAACATGAATTAAATATAGCTAGAATAAACAATGTTTTAGGAAGTGTTGATGCAAATCAAGGAGATTTATTATTAGGATGGGATACAGACCAATTTCCAACAAATATATATGATGCAACACTTGCAATGTATGAAGTGTTAAAACAAGGTGGAATAGCACCAGGTGGATTTAACTTTGACTCTAAAGTAAGAAGAGCATCTTTTGAAGTAGAAGATTTATTCTTAGCTTATATTGCAGGAATGGATACATTTGCAAAAGGATTATTAATAGCTCATAAATTATTAGAGGATGAAGTATTTGAAAACTTTACTAAAGATAGATATATAAGCTTTAGTGAAGGTATAGGTAAAGATATAGTAGAAGGTAAAGTTGGATTTAAGGAATTAGAAACTTATGCACTTCAAATGACAACTATAAAGAATAAGTCTGGAAGACAAGAAATGTTAGAAAATATACTTAATAGGTATATATATGAAGTTGATACAATTTGTAGCAAGTAGTTGTATAGTTATGAATCTTAACTGATTAAATAAAAACTAGAGAGTATTCTCTAGTTTTTATTTTAAAGTAGGAGACTAAAGATACAAAGTAAGAGGCTAAAGATACTAAAAATAAATTTAAATTACAACAAAGTGCCTACATTTGAATAATAAATCCAAAATAGGCACTTTAAAATTATTGTAACCAGAATGGCATATCTACAAATGGAGTAAATTCATCAAATAAGTCTAAATAATCTTGAACTTTTTGTGGGTCATTACATTTTGCTAGGCCATTTTCAATAGTTTCAATAATATTAACTTCTTTTGTGATTAGCTTTGCCCAGATTTCTTTGGATGCATCAATTGAAATATCAGCTTCTATATCACTATCTTGACCATGTATTTCAATAATTCCTCTACGTAATTCTAAATTAAATACTTCATTAGTATCAGTTACACATGCTAATAGAGTCATATGAACAGCAGAACTTTTAGGACCATTTAGCTTAACTTTAAAAGATTCAAACATAGCTTTGGATGTTAGACCTATAAATGAGTTTGAAAAAGGAGGGAATCCTGCATTGGCTCCACCTTGTTTTACTATTTGTTCAAAGGTTCCATCTAATGCCATAGCACTAGTTAGATACCAATTACGCCAAGTGGCATTTTCTGTTTGGTATCCAAGCATACGAACAGCAGATGCTTTAAGGTTTCTAGCTTCCATATCGTTATTATTTATACGGATAGGGTAATTTAATATTTCTGCGGCCCATTCATAATCTTTTTCATCGATAGCCTTTTTAGCTTCAGTTAATATTACTTCACGGCCCCCCATAATTTTTATATATTTTTTAGCTGCATCCTTAGGATAAATAGGATTTAATTTACTTGTTTCACCATTAAACCAGCCTATATATTGGTCATAAACACCTTTAATTCCTTGTTTAAAAGTTCCATAAAATTCACCTAAACGTTCTCTTTGAAATAGATGAGGGGGAAGTTGTCCTAATTCATTTATTGCATAATCAGGCGTATATCCCATATTTATAAGTCTAACTGCTTGGTCATGAGTATATTGTATAGCATCTCTGTAGTCTGTTAGAAGCGAAGTACATGCATCTTTACCATGTAATGGTCTCATATGAGTTCCAACTAAATAATGTGGTTGATACTTACGAATTTTATCAATTCCTGTATACCATTTCTTAGCATCACGAACAGTACCTCTAACAGTATATATGTTAGGAAATATTTCACCTTGAACAGCATCTCCAACAAACATTATCTTTTCTTTAGGTAAAAATACACATATAGCATCTTCAGTTTCTGCTTCACAGTGGAATAACTCTAAATCAACACCTGATATAGTAATTTTCAATCCATTTTCAACAGATACAAATGTGTTTGGTGTAATAAATTTATTAGAACCTTTAGATAAAACAGG
Source organism: Clostridioides sp. ZZV15-6598 (assembly GCF_020657705.1). Classification (NCBI taxonomy): domain Bacteria; kingdom Bacillati; phylum Bacillota; class Clostridia; order Peptostreptococcales; family Peptostreptococcaceae; genus Clostridioides; species Clostridioides sp. ZZV15-6598. Next base: position 14,009 of record NZ_JAGWCS010000028.1, read on the forward strand.
TCCACAGCCTAAGTTAACATAGCCATGTTCTCCCTTGGGAAGTATGGAACCATACATCCAAACAGCTCTTCCCATTCTAATATCTAACAATTCTCCACTAGCTTGAGAGAAATGTTTTATAAATGTTTCATCAACAATAACTAAAACTTCTTTATTTTGGCTTTGTTCTTGACTTACACAGACACTCATACCGCCCCAATGGTCACCATGATTATGAGAAACTATTACTGCTTTGATTGGTTTATCAGTGATTTTACGAAAACCTTTCATTACTTCTTCCATCATTTCTATAGTTTCAGCTGGGTCTATGATTATAATACCGTCAGTTCCTTCAATCATAACTGGATAAGATAATCCAAATCCAACAGCGCTATATACATTTTCACCTGTTTTATAAATTTTTTGTTCCATTGTTTTAGAATGTTCTGTCAATCTAGGATTAACAAACTTCGATTTTTCAGTATAAGCAAAATTACTCATAGATATAACTCCTTTTAAATATTAAAAATTTTATTAGTTTACTCTAGTAACAACAGGAGGTAACCATTTACCACAGATAGCATCTTCACTTGGATCATATAATCTTAAAGTCATGTAAAATTTCTCTGTAGGAGATGGTAGCCAATTTGCTATTTTATTTTCATCTTTTGGACGTTTATTTTGTATATAGATTATTAGTGAACCATCTTCATTATAGACTAATCCTTTTGTACGGTCTCCAATAGAGTAACGGTCAATTTCATTGTCTACTAAGAATGCATTTTTAAACAAGTACATTGTTAATGACCAAAATTGACTGACTGGAGAAAGTTCATTATTGATAAGCTCTTTTGCCTTATCGCAAGCCTCAGTTAATATATCATCAGGAAATTCTTTTAGTTGGTTAGGCGATAATAACACATTCGGCTCAATATTTAATTTTGGCATTAATGAAAGTATGTTACTAAGAGTTTCAAAAAATTCATGGTAATTTGAATTTTTATATGTTGGCAAATCCTTAGTATTATAGTTATCATAATATGCATTATTAGAGAGCTGTGAAAGTCTATATATTTTAAATTTGGTTTGGATATCTTTAATTTCTTGAATATCATTTTTGTCATTTATAAGAATTCTTAAAAATGCTAATGCAAGAGGTGTATTACTTTTAATTATGTGAGTATTTTGAGGTAAATTACCAACCCAATCTGGACCAATAATGACAAATTTGCCTGGCTCTGTTCCAGTTAATCTTCTACCAATATTAGTAATTGTCTCTGTAAATAAGTCTAATAGTTGTATAGAATAGTATCTATCATTAGTGTTGGGTACTTCTATTATTACAGGTTCTTCACGTAAGTCAAGCCAAGCTCTTGAGTATGTAGTATCATTGTTTGGTGCTGGTATAAATGATGTTTTTGGTGATGCTACAGTAGCAGTATGAGCAAATTCATTAAAATTTGTTAATTTAGTTTGGGGATTCATAATCTGTATATATAGTAAATAGTACATACCTACTATTGGATATCCATATATATAAGTATTTTTAACTATTTCAAGTAAATCATTTTTATTCATTGAAAATTTCTCTTTTAAAATAATCTTACTATGTTCCATAAACATGTTATTATCACAAATAACATAACAGCATTATAAGCAATGGTTAATTTGGTCTTACTTATTTTTTTATTAATAGAAGTACCTAATAACCCACCTAAAATTGCTGCAAGGATTATGTATAATAACATTGATATATCAAGACCTAAAGGTATAGAGTTTGAAATTAATAGAGTTACTATTTTTGAAGCTTGAGAGAATAGTATCAGTATTATTGAGTTAACAGATGCATTCTTTAAATCCATTGAGAAAAATAATGTCAGAGCTGTTATGTTTATAGGGCCACCACCTATTCCTAAAAAAGATGAAATCATTCCTAAAGTATATCCAAGTAAAATTATAAATATACGATTCTTTATATGGAATTGTTTTTTATTAGGTAGATTTATGTATATTAATATAGATATTAATAAAGTAAAAAGAAGTCCATTCTGAATTATTTTTATAAATTTATCTTTGTTAATAAATTCAACTATAAATTCAAATATTTCAGTACCAATTAAACCTCCTAAAATTGCCCCACTTCCAAGTAATATAGTTGTTGGTTTTTCAAAGCTAGTTTTATATTTAATATGTTTAATAACAGCCGAACAAGACATAGTAAATACTGCACAAGTTGATAAAAAGCTTATAACTGAAGCATCTAGTGTAGTTACTGCATCTAACACTGGTTTTATAATAACGCCTCCACCAAGTCCAGAAATTGCTCCTACAATAGATGCAATAAATCCTACTATGAAAAATATCATATGTGTTTCTCCTATCCTAAAGTTTTACGCTAATTTTATTAATAGTAAGTATGCCCTAAAACAGTAAAATAATATCTGTATTTAGACATAAAAAGAAAATTATTTAAATAATAATCTCGCTTTAGAGTAGCTATATTCAATTACTATAATGCGGATGTTTACGTTTATTTAGCAGATTAAGTGAAGAAGGATATGGATAAAAAATCGTCTGAAAGATTTTATATTGATAGTGGGTTTCCAAATGCCTTTGAGATAAAACATATATAACACTAAGTAAAAAATAAGCTATAATAAACTTATTAAGAAGTTATATATACAGATGCTAGTGTAGTTGCTTTACATAAAGAAAATATGAATGTAAAATAAGTTATTTCATAAAAATCCAAGAAAACTTAATTTATATGATAAAATATATAAATGATAAGCTTACATGTTTAGTATTAGAAAAAAGGAGTTATAATTAGAAAATAAAAATATATTTAAATATAATCAAATATAGTATCATATAATCACAGAAAGGTGTGATTATATGAGTAAACATTATAAGCCTAAATAATTTGCAGAATTGTTAAATATGTCAGTTATAACTCTGCAAAGATGGGATAATTATGGTAAATTAAAGTCATTTAGAACGCCTACAAATAGAAGGTATTACACTTATGAACAATATCTAGAATATACAGGAATACATAAAGAAACAGATAATAGAAAAATAGTTATTTATACAAGGGTTTCAACCTCTAATCAAAAAGATGATTTAAAAAATCAAGTTGAATTTCTTAGACAATATGCTAATTCTAAAGGAATAATAGTAGATGAAGTCATTGAGGATTATGGAAGCGGGTTAAATTATAATTGCAAAAAATAGAATAAACTTATTGATAGTTGTATGACTAATGAAGTAAGTACAATTATAATAACTCATAAAGATAGATTTATTCGTTTTGGATATGATTAGTTTGAAAGATTTTTAACTAAATTCAATGTAGAGATTATAGTTGTAAATAATGAAAGTCTTTCACCTCAAGAAGAATTAGTTCAAGATATAATATCAATACTTCATATTTTTAGTTGTCGCATATATGGATTAAGAAAATACAAGAAAAAGATTAGAGAGGATGAAGATGTTGAAAAGAGCATACAAGATAGAGATTAACCCCACTGATGAACAAAAATCTAAAATACACAAAACTATTGGTGTATCAAGGTTTATATACAACTTCTATATTGCTCATAATAAAGAACTTTATGAAAGAGAAGGAAAATTTATCAGTGGAATTGATTTTTCAAAATGGCTAAATAATGAATATATACCTAATAATCAAGATATGAAATGGATTAAAGAAGTATCTTCTAAAGCTACCAAACAAGCTATTATGAATGGAGATAAAGCATTTAAAGATTTCTTTAAAAAGATTAAAGGATTTCCCAAGTTCAAGAAAAAGAAAAACCAAGATGTAAAAGCTTATTTCCCTAAGAATAATAAAACTGATTGGAGCCTAGAAAGACATAGAGTTAAAATACCAACTCTTGGGTGGATAAAGTTAAAAGAGTTTGGTTATATTCCTACAAATTCAATAGTTAAGAGTGGTACTGTTAGTCAAAAAGCTAATAGATATTATGTGTCTATATTAGTTGAAGAAGATGATATAGAGCTATCAAAGTCTACTAATGAAGGTATAGGTATCGATGTAGGATTAAAAGAATTCGCTATATGTAGTGATGGAAGCAAGTTTAAAAACATAAATAAAACTTCAGTAGTTAAGAAAGTTGAAAAGAAATTAAAAAGAGAACAGATAAAACTTTCAAGGAAATATGAAAGTTTAAAAATAAGAAATAAAATAGAAGAAGGGAGAGCTACTCGTCAAAATATCCAAAAGCAAGTAGTTAAAGTACAAAAACTCCATCAAAGATTAGTTAATATAAGAACTGATGATATTAATAAAACTGTATCTTCGATTATAAAGCAAAAACCAAGCTATATAACTATTGAAGATTTAGCAGTTTCTAATTTGATGAAAAATAAGCATTTATCAAAGGCTATAGCAAGTCAGAAGTTCTTTGAGTTCAAAACTAAACTAATGTCTAAGTGTAAGCAAAGCAATATAGAACTTAGAATTGTTGATAGATTTTATCCATCATCAAAGACTTGTAGCCAGTGTGGAGAGATTAATAAGAATTTAAAACTTAAAGATAGAGTTTATAAATGTAGTTGTGGTTTATCTATTGATAGAGATTTAAATGCAAGTATTAATCTTAAAAATGCTAAAAAATATAAGATAGTTTAAATACAAAGTAATTCGCCCACACGTGCCTTAAAAGCACTTATATATGTACAGAAGGCTAACTTCGGAATTTAAGCCTTTGGAGAACTATACCAAATCGTAGTAGCTTAGGCAAGGCGAGGTTCAGTGAAGAAGGAAAAATCTCGATATGGATATATTTGACCATATTTTGAGTAGCAGATAATTGATGTATAAGTATGAGATTATAGCTAATGAAATAAGAAATAAAATAAAAGCTAATGAATTTAAAATAAATGAAAAGCTTCCTGATGAAAAGACACTTTCAAATATGTTTAAGTGTAGTAGAATGACTATGAAACAGGCTATGGATATGTTGGTTTCAGAAGGTTATATAATAAAGTCAAGAGGTATAGGAACTTTTGTTAGACCTCAATATGGACCAGATAATAAAAATAAAAGATACTCTAATCATCCTAACACTTTTGGTTTCTCAAGTAACTTTGAAGGGTATGATAAAAAGACTGAGGTTAAAGAGTTTAAAGTAATAGAAGCTAATGAAGAAATAGTTGATAAATTACAATTAAAAAGAGGCGAATTCGTATACTCGATAAAAAGAGTAAGATTTTTGAATAAAAAACCAATTATATTAGAACAAATATATATGCCAATAGATAAAATAGTTGGTTTAAATAAAGAGGTTGTAGAGAATTCTTTATATGATTATATAGAAAATAGCATAAAGATAAAAATATATAATGCTGATAAAATTATTAGAGCTAAAAGTGCTAATAACGATGACATAAATTATTTGAAAATAGAAGAAGGTGACCCAATAATTGAGATGGAACACGTTGTATACTCTCAAAATAATAGTCCTATAGAATACGCAATAATACATTATAGGGGTGATAGTTATGAACTTCACTTTGTTACTAAAAAAGAATAATATAAGAAAAAGTGTCTTGATATGATTATAAAAATCATTAGTGACACTTTTTTATTTGTAATGAAAAAAACTATTTATATATTAGGTACAATAACTTTTAAAACATAATCTAAAGAAAATATAGAAATGATATCTAGTAAAATAAAGTTTGACCAGTTAGAGCTATTTCATATATTCCAATCTATAAATAATTTTCCTAAGTAATTTAATATGTCATACAATATAAAAGTTTTATTATCTGTAAAGTTTAAATTTCTTTTATCTTTAAATGGAGGTTTCCAAAATAATATTGATATATAAATTCTACTTTTATAATGTCCATACAGTGAATGCAATATAGGGTATTTTAGTTAAAAAACTAGAGTTATTATTTTAAAACTCTAGACAATTAAAAAAGCGTAATGTATAATTAAATAGTAACAACAAATATATTATTATAAATAGGAGACAGAGGGTACTGATTCTAGGTTATAAAGTAGGGAGGAAATATGAAAAAATTTATCGATTTAATTGAGGCAAAACTAATGCCAGTAGCAAACAAAATAGCAAGTAATGATATATTAAATGCTATTAGACATTCAATGATGGGAATGGCTCCGTTTTTTATGATAGGCTCATTCTTTATGCTAGCAGCATATTTTCCATCAAAAGGATATGAAAATTTTCTAAATAATACTTTTGGGGAAGGGGTTTTTCAGGGAATTGTAACTTCTGTATCAGGAGCATCTATAAATATGATGGGATTATTTGTATTAATAGCAGTTGCATATAATTATGCACATATTAAGAAAACAGATATAATTTATTCAGTTGTATGTACATTAATGGCATTTCTGATTGTAACTCCAATAACAGATGGTGTGTTTCCTTTAGAATGGTTAGGGGCTAAAGGGATGTTTATATCTATAATATTAGCAATTGTAGTTACTGATATATATAGAAAAGTCAAAGCTTTAGGTATAGCTCCTAAAATGCCTGATAGTGTTCCGCCAGCAGTAATGAAATCATTCTCAGCATTAATGCCAATACTTGCGGTATCTATATTTGCTGTTACACTAAGAGTTATATTTATGCTAACTCCATATGGAGATATACATAATTTTGTATTTGAAATAGTTCAAAAGCCATTATTAATATTGGGTAATAATGTAATATCTCTATTAGTTGCAGAGGTCACAGGTCAATTTTTATGGTTCTTTGGGTTACAAGGAAATGATATAGTAGGTTCTGTGATGAGTCCAATATGGTTAGCTCAAAATGAGGCAAATTTACAAGCATTTACAGCGGGATTAGATTTACCAAATATAATTACAACTCAAATGCGAAACACTTTTATGCTTATAGGTGGCTCAGGTAATACATTACCATTAATTTTAAGCTTATTGTTATTTACTAAATCTAAACACTTAAAGGCTCTTGGATTACTAGCTTTGCCTGCAAGTATATTTAATATAAATGAACCTATAATATTTGGTTTGCCAATTGTTTTAAATGCACTATTATTTATTCCTTGGTTAATCAATACTCCAATAGCAGGGTTGATAACTTACTTCTCAATGAAACTTGGTTTAGTAAATTTTGCAAATGGTGTAATGATACCATGGACAACACCAGCACTTGCTAGTGGATATTTAGTATCAGGATTGAGTGGATTATTACTACAAGTAGTGCTAATAGGCGTCGGATTTGTTATATATTATCCATTTGTAAAAGCATTAGATTCTAAACTACATAAAGAAGAAAATAAAGCTAAAGAAGAAGACGATATAGATTTAGCATCATTTGAGTTTTAGACATTAAGGGAGAAAATCGATATGGAAAATATAGATAAAATGTATACTAAAGAAATGAATATATGTACACATTTTGGTGAAAATGAAATAGGAAGTTATAAACCAATAACTCCTCCAATAGTTCAAACAAGTACTTTTAGCTTTGATAGTTATGAACAATTTTTAGATATATGCAATGATGAAAAAAATAGTTATATGTATACTAGAGGAACAAATCCAACTACACAGTTACTTGAAAAAAGGTTGGCTCAATTAGAAGGTGGAGAAGGTTGTAAAGTTTTTAGTTCTGGAATGGCAGCTATATCATCAACATTATTAACTTTACTGCAAAATGGAGATCATGTAATATCTTTAAATATCATATATGGACAAGCAACTACATTTATGAACTCGTTGTCAAAGTATGGAATAGAACATACTAATGTTTTTGTAAAATCAATGGAAGATATTGAAGATAATATTCAAGAAAATACAAAAATAATATATATGGAAAGTCCATCTTCTCAGCTTATGGAGTTATTAGATTTAGAAGCTATAACAAAAATAGCTAAAGAAAAAAATATAATAACAGTAATTGATAATACATGGGCAACACCTATTTTTCAAAAGCCTATAAAACATGGCGTTGATGTAGTAATACATTCATGTTCTAAATATATAGGTGGAAATTCTGATGTTGTTTCAGGAGCGGTTATATCCACAAATAAAATAATTGATGAAATATTTGATTTTGCTCACCAAAACTTAGGAGCAGTAAATAGTCCGTTTAACTCATGGTTATTGTTAAGAGGATTGAGAACACTACCTATGAGGCTTAATTATCAACAACAATCGGTAAAAAAAGTTATAAATTTTTTACAGCAAGATGATAGAATAGAAATAGTAAATCATCCATTTTGCGGTAATAAAAGACAAAAGGAGTTAGCAAATAAATATTTATTGGGATATGCAAGTTTATTATCATTTGTAATAAAAGAAAATGATTTTGATAAATTAAAAAAGTTTGTTAATAGTTTAAAATTATTTCAAATTGGTGTGAGTTGGGGTGGCTATGAAAGTTTAGTTTTACCAGCATTTAAAGGTATTAATCAAGAGCAACTTGAAAAGAGAAAAATGTCTAAAATGCATGTAAGGCTGTATGTTGGAATAGAAGATGCTGACTCGTTGATTGAAGATTTAAAACAAGCATTAGATAGTATATATAATAGTTAATTATTTATTAGGAGGTATTTCTTATGAACAAAAAAATATATTTATTTTGTAGTGCAGGCATGTCAACAAGTTTGTTAGCAAATAAGATGCAAAGTGTTGCAAATAATTTTAAATTACCTGTAGAGGTAGAAGCTTATTCATATTCAGAAATAGACAATATAGTAAAAGAAAAAAATCCTAATTGCATATTATTAGGACCACAAGTTAAATACATGTTAGATGAGGTAAAAGCAACTTATGATTCTATAGTTCCAGTAGCAGTTATAGATAGTAAAGATTATGGTGCAATGGACGGTGAAAAAGTATTAAAAATGGCTGTAAAAATGATTAAAGAGCGTTCAGTAAAATAGCTAAATATAAGTAAAGAAACTACCACACGGATGAACGTATCAATTATTAAAGTAGCTTGGTGAGTTATTATAATATCTACATTGTAATACAAGGAGATACATAATGGATATAAAAATTATTGAAAATATACAGAGTCAAACGAATTTTGACAACTCAAACATATTGCTTTTATATAAAGGTATGGATAATGGTTTAGCATTAATAGATGAATTTGATTCTAAATATGGAAGTATAGATGATATTATATGTTTAGAAAAAATTAAAAAAAGAACTTTTTTATGTGGATTAGGAGAACGTAAATCACTAACAACTGAAAAGATAAGAACTATAGCAGCCAATATAATAAGAGAACTAAATAAAAAAAATATAACTGAAATTAATTTTACAAACATTAAAAATTTACAATTAAGCAAAAAAGAAATAGAGGTGTTTGTGGAGGGTTTAATTCTTGGAAGTTATAAATTTGAAAAATATAAGACTGAGAAGTCAACAAATTCACTTACTAGTATTCATTTGTTTTTGGATGAAGAATACTGTGATGCTGTAGAGAATGGAAAGTTACTAGCACAATGCAATATAGTGTCAAGAAATTTAATAAATGAACCAGCAAATTTTATGTATCCGCAAACTTTGGCAGAAGAAGCTAAAAGACTTGGTTTGGAGTATGGATTTGAGACTCTAATATATAATGAAAAAGATATAGAAGATTTAAATATGGGAGCTTTTTTATCTGTTGCAAAAGGATCTAATAAAAGTCCAAAGTTTATAGTCATGAAATACAATGGTGATGTGGATAGTGATGATAGGTTAGGTTTTGTTGGCAAGGGGATAACCTTTGATTCTGGAGGATATTCTTTAAAACGTACAGCTTCTATGGTTGATATGAAAACAGACATGGGTGGAGCAGGTGCAGTAATAGGTGCTATGTGTGCAATTGCAAAAAATAAACTTAAAAAAAATGTAGTATCAGTTATTGCAGCATGTGAGAATATAATATCTTCTAAAGCATATAAACCTGGAGATATTATAACTTCTATGTCTGGAAAGACTATAGAAGTATTAAATACTGACTGTGAAGGTAGACTAACTTTAATTGATGCAGTCCATTACATAATTAATAAGGAGAAAGTTAATAAAGTGGTTACAATTGCCACACTAACAGGAGCTGCAGTTACAGCTTTTGGAAGTATAACAACTCCTATAGTATCAAATAACGATGATTTATATAGGAATTTAGAAGAAGCTGCTAAGTTATGTGATGAAAAAGTTTGGAGAATGCCTAATTTTGAAGAATATAGAGAATTAATAGTAGGAGAGAATGCCGACTTAAAAAATTTTTCAGGAAAGTATGGAGGCTGTATAACAGCAGGATTATTTATTGGTGAATTTGTAGGTGATGTACCTTGGGTTCATATGGATATAGCAGGAACAGTCTCAATTAAAAAAGATAAAGGATATAAAAGTAAGGGTGCTACTGGAGAAGGAGCAAGAACTTTATATTATTTAGCGACAAAATAATATTATTAAGATTAATTTTTACAAAGGATGGATAGCCGAATGGATGAAAAAATAGTTGAGATAGCATTTGGAATAATAGCACATGCTGGAGATGCAAAAAGTACAGCTAAGCAAGCTATAAAACAAGCAAAGCAGGAAAAATATGAAGAAGCGAGAGAACTCATAAAAGAAGCTGAAGCAACTTTAATTAAGGCACATAAATTCCAAACTAAATTAATACAGGCAGAAGCAAGTGGAAGTAAGACAGAGATGAGTGTTGTGTTAGTACATTCTCAAGATCATCTTATGACTACTATGAATTTTATACAATTAGCAACTGAAATAATAGAAATGTATGAATTTATATCAAGGAAAATAGGATAAATAAGAACGTAGGGAGATTTTTATTAGATAAGTCTCCCTACGTTTTTATTTACAATAATTATATAAATACAGCTTAGAATTCCTTTGATAAAACTATAGAAAAATGAATTTAAAAGATATTTATGGATATATAAATTATAATGAAATATAATATATAAGTATTACTCTAAATATTTATAATAATATAATATATTAAAATATGAAGCTAGAAAGTTGATGAGAATTATATGAAAAAGAAAATATTGTTTTTAGTAATTATTTGTATATCCATAATTTTACTAGGTAATTTTACTTATTCCCAAAAGAAGCAACTATCTGAGGAAGAAAAGATAGATGACTTTAAATATGTATATAATGTTATAAAAACAGGGTATCCCTACTTAGATGTAAACAAGAGACTTAATCATATTGACTGGTTGGAAAATGAGGACAAATATATAAAAAGAATTAAAAATACTGAAAATGATGAAGAATTTATAGAAGAGATGACATCTATATTATCTGAATTAAACAATAAACATACTGAGTTAATAGATAATAAAAACAGATATGAACTTTTTAAAAAATCATACTCTAATAATAATTGGTATGACTTTCTTAATGACAAAAAAGTTGTAGATAGATATAATTCTATAAATACTAAAATAAAAATACCAAATGATATTTTTGTAAAAAAAGAACTAATTTTAGAAGATGTAATTAAAGGTAAGGTTGGATACATGTATTTACCTGCAATGTCACCACAAAATGGGTCAATAGATAAGGATTTAAAGATGATAGGAGACTATATTAATACATTAGGAAAATATCAAGCTTTAATTATTGATATAAGAGGAAATTCAGGCGGAAGTGATAGGTATTGGAAAGGAATTGTATCTAAACTTATAAAAAATGATATAAAAATAGAGGGTTATAGACTCTATAGAAATAATAATGAAATAGTTAAAAAATACACCAATGCAAGAAATATAAAGTTAGAGCCGATAGAAAGTCTACCAGTAGGTGTAAAGAAAAATGCATCAGAGGAAACTTTAAAAAATTTTAGTGATTTTGAAAAGACTTCTTATACTATAAAAGCTAATAATGATTTGAAATTTAAGGGTAATATATACTTACTTGTAGATGAAAAAGTATATTCATCATCAGAGTCGTTTTCTATGTTTTGTAAAGAGACTAAGTTTGCAACTTTAGTAGGAGAAACTACTGGAGGTGATGGTGGAGGAATAGACCCTGTGTTGTTTGAGTTAAAAAATATTGGTTTAATAGTTAGAATGTCAAGCTGTATGTATTTAAACAAAGACGGAATATGTGATGAAGAATTTAAAACTATTCCTGAGTTTAAAGTAAAAGACTGTAAAAGAACAACAAATTTTAAAGATGATAACAGTATAAAAAAGGTATTAAAGCTTGAAAATATCAATTATTAAATAACAATTAAATGTTGCTGGATATTATTTTAGAGATTTATCTTTAGCATTAAAAAATATAAAAAAATTGTAAAAAAGTAGCTCAAAATGATTTTAAATGATTTTGAGTTACTTTTTTATGTGAGTTTTGAAGTTTTTTATAAGGTCTATCTGTGATTTTAGAATTTGACTGGAATCTATATGCAAAGATTATAATAGTTTAAATAGCGCATTAAATAGCAATAAAATCTAATAAATAGCAATAAAATACAAAATAAAGTTGACTTTTTGATATTTTCAAACTAATATATTATTATTATCAAATGAAAGGTAAGTGTAGTTATGGAGGAGAAGTTTTATACAATAGACCAAGTTGCGAACATTTTAGGAATGCATCATAAAACAATAAGAAAATTTATAAAAGATGGTAAATTAAAAGCTAATAAAGTCGGTAAGCAGTGGAGAGTATCACAAGAGGATTTAAATAGCTTTATGGATGTAAAGAGTAAAAATGAAGATAAGGGTATAGAATTTAGGCTAAATGCATCTAAAAACTTAGTGAGTATCCCAAAAGTTAATGTATCTACAGTAGTTGAGATAAATAATATATCCAATAATGAATACTCACGTTTATCAAATTTGCTTTTGGCACTTACAAATAATCCAGCATTAATATCAGGTGGTGCTACTATCAATTTGAAATATACTGAAAATGAAAATAGGCTTAGGGTTATGTTATGGGGAGATATAAAGTTTATTGAAGAGATGTTAAGCTCTATATCTTTATTAATAGAAAATATTTAAAGTAGAAATGAGGAAGTAAAATGAATTACGATATAAGAGAACAAAAGGGTAAAAAATATATTTTTGTAGATAGCAAATTTAGTAATGAAGAAGAAATCATGGATGTTATATCACTGTGTATGGAACATGGTACAGATTATTTGATGTTTAGTAATAATTCACTTACAGATGATTTTTTTAATTTAAAGACAGGATTGGCAGGAATTGCATTACAAAAATTTATAAATTATAGAATACAAGCTGTTGCAATTGTTGATGGTGAAAATAAGATAAATAAAAGATTTTCAGAATTAATGTTAGAATTAAATAAATCAAACAATTTTAGAATATTTGATAACTATGAGGATGCTAAAAATTATATTTTAAATCTAAAATGACAGAGATTAATAAAATAAATAATAGAAGTATTAATAACCTTTCTATGTTACAAAAGTGTAATATTGGTAGACAAAATGTAATATTTACATAAGGATTTAACCATACAAAACCTTTAAAATGAAGATATACTAAGAAATGAACAAACGGAGGTTATTAAATATGAAAGAAATATTAAAAATAAAGAATATATCAAAAGATTATGGTATAAAAGGATTTAAAACAAATGTACTAAAAAGTATATCTCTTACAGTTAATGAAGGTGATTTTATAGCAATAATGGGGCCATCAGGTGCAGGTAAAACAACATTACTTAATCTAATGTCTACACTTGACAAACAAACCTCAGGAGAAATAATACTAGATGGGATTGACATATCAAAAGTAAAAAATAATGAATTATCAAAATTAAGAAGAGAAAAAATAGGATTTATATTTCAAGACTATAACTTACTAGATAATATGACACTCATGAATAATATAGCACTTCCACTGGCATTAGGGAAAAAGAGAAGTAAGGAAATTGAAGATAAGGTATTTTCTATAGCCAAAAAATTTGGATTAGAAAATCATTTAGATAAATATCCATACCAATTATCAGGTGGTCAAAAACAAAGAGGTGCAGCAGCAAGGTCATTAATTACAAACCCAGCAGTAGTATTTGCTGATGAACCAACAGGTGCTTTAGATTCTAAATCAGCTTATGAACTTTTAAACTCACTAGAAAAAATAAATAAAGAAAATAATGCTACTATTATAATGATTACACATGACCCTATAACAGCAAGTTATTCAAATGAAGTATATATGATAAATGATGGAACTATAAAATGTAAATTAAACAAAGGAAGTAGTAGAAAAGAATTTTATGGAAAAATTATGGATATGTTGGCCTCTATGGGAGGTGAAATGTAAGTGAGTGTACTTGGGATTGCTTATAATAATTTTAAAAGTAATATAAGAACTTATTTGGCATTTTTTATATCTATGGTCTTTTCAGTAGTTGTACTGACTAATTTTGAATTACTAAGATATGGTGATGCTATAAATGTATTGCAGGGAGAAAATCAGAAATTCACATTATCAGTGTTAATATCTGTAATAATAATATTATCAGTATTTTTATTTTTCTTTATATGGTACGCAACAAATATATTCTTTAAAAATAGGTCAAAAGAAATAGGAATACTATCTTTTATGGGGTTGGATTTATATACTATAGGAAAAATATATTTTGTAGAAAATATGCTTATAGGAATAAGCTCTTGTATCACAGGAATACTTATAGGGATAATAACATCTAGATTTTTCCAGGTAGTAATAATAAAATTATCTGGATTTGATATAAATGTATCCAACGGGCTTAGTATCAAAGCTATAATGTATGCTAGTTTAATATTTATTTCTATATTTATGATAATGACTATAAAAGGGTTTATAACAATATGTAGAAGTAGTGTAATAAACTTAATTAATACATCTAAGAAGCAAGACAAAATACCAAAAGTAGGAATAGGATTATACATATTAGCCATAATATCAATTTTAGTATTAGGATATGGTTATTATCTTTCTATGGATATACGCTCTGGAAACATAACTAGTGTAATGGCAGTTATAGTGATAATAATAATAGGTACTTATGGTTTATTTAAATCAGTTATGCCTGTTGTATTTCACATGATAATGAAAAATAAAAAAGTATTATTTAATGGAAATAATATAATTGCTATAAACAATATAAATTATAGATTAAATAAAAACTATAAAACTTACTCTATAATAGCTATAATTATAACTACAACAATATCAACTCTTGGCGCATCAGTTGCTATAAAACATATACAACAAAATGCTCAAGAACAAAGAAATGTATATACTGCTAGTATAGTTTCAATAGATAAAAATGAAGTAAATAGAAAACAAATAGAAGATATAATAAAAGACACTAATAATATAAGGTATTCAGTAAATCCAGAACTAATAGCTTTAGAAAATCCAGATAGCAAAGATAATTATGATAAATTAAACACAATAATGAAATACAGTGATTTTTATAATATTCTTAAAGTAAATGGAAATGAGAAAGAATTAAAAGAGTATGGCGAAAAATTAGTTGAAGGAAATAATGTAATACAGTTAAAAAGTCCTCAAACAATAGTAACATTAGCTAAAAAAGAAACTAGTGTGAACATTGATGGGCAGGTATATAATATTACAAAAGGGGAAGTAAAAGTACCAGTATTAGGAACTGGGATTAATGACAGTATTATAGTAGTAAATGATAACGTCTACTCTAAGCTAATAAATAAAGGACAACCAATATATTTTTATGGGGCAAAAGTATCTGACGAAGAAAATAGCCAAAAGATGTTCGATAATATTGAAAAAAATTTAAGTATGAAAAGTGGCTACATGAGAAATGGATATAAAGCTCAAAACGAAAGTCAATGGATGAAATTTGCATATGTAGTGCTTGTATTTTTATTTTTAGTATTTACGCTTGTGGCTGGAAGTATAATATACATGAAAATATATAGTGATGCTTATGAAGATAGAGAGAAATATAAAACTTTATTGAAGATAGGAACTGCAGAAAAAAAAATAAATAAAGCTGTGCTTAAAGAAGTAGCTATATTTTATACTTTACCAATGCTAAGTGCAACAATATCAAGTTACTTTGCATTAAGACTAGCAGGGAATTTATTAATGGCTGATTTATTTGGTATATATATATTGAGCTTAGTAATATGCTTAATAATATTTATAATATATGGAGCAGTATCTGTTAATAAGTTTAAGAAGGTAATATACGAAAATTAATCAACAAATTTGTTAAAACAAAGAGACTCTTACAATAAGAGTCTCTTATTAATTAGGTCTAAGTCGTTTGACTAATAAATATATACAAAATATGATATGATAGAGATAATTTATACTATATTAAAATAATGGAGATTACATAAATGTATAAAATTTTATTAATAGAAGATGATATTGATTTATCAAAAGAAATTGCTTTGGCATTAGAAAGATGGGGATTTAAAGTAGAAGCAATTGATAATTTTGAACTGATTTTAGAAGAGTTTATAGATAAAAAACCAGATGTAGTACTTTTGGATGTTAATTTACCACTATATAATGGATTTTACTGGTGTGAGAAAATAAGGGCTATTTCAAATGTTCCAATAATATTCTTGTCATCAAGAGACTCTGATATGGATTTAATAATGGGAATAAATAATGGAGGAGATGATTATATTACAAAACCATTTTCTATAGATATATTGGTTACCAAAATAAATGGGATAATAAGAAGAGCTTACAATTATAGTGACTCTAATAGTATTCTATACTACAAAGATTTGATGTTTGATGTGGGAAAAGGAATCATAAAGCACAAGTACAAGGAAAAAGATATAGAATTGACTAAAAACGAAATAAAAATTTTAACTTTATTATTAAAAAACAAAAATAAAGTAGTATCAAGAGAAAGTCTTATGATGACTTTATGGGATAATGATGAGTTTGTTACAGATAATGCTCTTACTGTAAATATGAATAGATTGAGAGGTAAAGTCAAAGAGTTAGGTTTTGATGATTTTATAAAAACTAAAAAAGGAATAGGATACATAATATAATGATAGTAAAATATTTAAAAGACAGACTCAAATATATTGTACTTTTTTTAATTATCATTAGTATAATAAATATTTACTTATTTGCCATAAATATATTTGACAATCAATATGTAGAGTTAATATACTTAGATTTTCTAGCTTTACTCATAATAATAGTATTTTTTATTGTAGATTATATTAACTTTAAAAATAGCTATAAAGACTTATGTAAGTGTCTAGAAAATAATGATGATATAGACAACTACTTGATTAGTGGACAATCCTTTGAAGAAAATATCATGAGAGATATTATTGAAAATTTGAAATCAAAGAACGATGATGATACAAAAAATTACAAACAATCTCTAAAAGAATTAGATGAATACATAGCTAAATGGGTTCATGAAATAAAGATTCCAATATCATCTTTGAGTATAATTACAGATAGATTAAATAATATAGAAGATAGTATAGATATTAAGAATCAAATTGCAAAAATAAACTTTTTAGTAAATTCTATTTTATATAGCAGTAGGAGTAATAGTATGTTTGAGGACATGTTTATGAATAAAGTTAATTTAGAAAAATTGATAAAATCCTCTATAAAGAATAACTCGTTTTTACTCATAAAAAACAATATTGAGGTTAGTTTAAACAACTTAAATTACACTGTTTACACGGACTCTAAATGTATAGCATATATTTTAGACCAAATTATTAATAATGCTATAAAATACTCAAAAGAAGTTGGTAAAATTGAATTTAATGCAAAAACATTAGAAAACGGAGTAGTGCTATCTATAAAAGATTATGGTATTGGTATAAATGAAGAGGATATATGTAGAGTTTTTGATAAGGGATTTACAGGAACAAATGGAAGAAATAGGTTATATAAATCTACTGGAATGGGATTATATTTTGCAAAAAAGATGATAGATAATTTAGGACATAAGATTGATGTGTGCTCAGAGAATGGTGTTTATACAATTTTTAGCATTCATTTTTATGATATATCGGATTATTTAAATCTAGATAATTAGATTAATAGAAAGATTGAATTCATTTTAAATATAAAAAACAAAGTAGTATTTTTACTTTAAAATATAATTTGAAAGAGGGTGTCTTAAAAGGAACTTTTTAGTTCATGGGGCACTCTTTTTTGTATGAAATCAACTATATTTTCATTATTTCAACAATGAAAAAGAGGCTTATCTCTATTTTGAGACAGCCCCTTTATAAAAATTATTATCTCTAAGAACTTGAGCACGTCTACGGTTAATTAAAAACTGTTTTAATTCAGTTAAGCAAAAAAACAAAATAGCTCTATTTTCAAATTCTGTTCTATCAACAGGTAGGGGTTGATTTTGCATGCTAAGCATTAATCTGCCCAATTCCTCAAGAAGAAGATTCCCTGTTTCGGCTTCAAATTCAGTATAACCTATCTTATGTATGAAAGCAGATAGAATATGAGCTTGTGGTGGAGTAGAATTTAGTTGAGATATATAACTATACAAGTTTTCTAAGATATCCCGTTGGCTTTTTATAATATCCATATGTTCTAAGAAAAATTTAGTATCACTTAATAAAGTATTATTAATATTATCATAAGTTTCAGAAATACTACTATCAATAAGTGAATTTAAGGTATATAAATCTCTACTGAACCTATTTTCTTTTTTAGGATTTACAATAATATCAGCAATATCTATAAGTACAATGCTAACTTCTTCTTGTAACTTTTTTTGGACTTCATAGATTTTATGTATATTTGTTGGAATATACATATTTATTATGACACCTATTCCAGTACCTATTGCAAATATTCCAGCTTCATTTAAAATCCATTTAATAGATGTTTCTCCTTGGAGGAAGTAATGGGATGCGATTACTACACACATAGCAATAACATCTTGAATTTTTAATAAAAAACAAAGCGGTATAATTATGAATATAAATATTGAAAATGAAGTCAAATTATATCCTAAAATATTAAAACATAAATAGGAAAAAATAGTACATAAAAGAAAACCATAGACCTTTCCAATAGAACCTTTAAGAGTTTCTTTTTTAGTGTCCTTTACTGTAAGTAGTACTATAACTCCAGCGACCATGGAGTATTCTAATTTTAACAGCCAAGCAATAGATATAGCAAGAGAGCATCCAAGAGATAATTTTATTACTTTAAGTGAATTAATATTATTCAAATATAAACCTCCTGTAAACAAATATAATAAAGATAATTTTAACATAAAACTAATGGGGTTTGAAATGTAATTAATTATACTTAATTATTTTATTGCCCTATTTAGCTAAATACAATCAATATATTTTTATTTTATGAAAGTTTTTTATGAAAATTTAAAGTAGCACTTGGATTATAAAAATATAATGTAAATTGATATGTTGTTGATATATCTACATCAAATCTTTAGTTTCTGCATTATGGATAGAAAGAAAAGCGAAAACTAAAGATATAACTGTTAAAATAACAGGAAAGAGCATATTATTTGACAGTGTAAAATCTCCTACACTTGCTTGAGTTAAAAATATTAACAAAAAGGATGTAATAATTGTTGCTTTTGATGATTTGCTAATAATACCAATAAATAGTGCTATAAAGCTCATACTGACAAGTACAACTGACTTTAAAATAAGTTGTACATAGAATAACGAACTTCCCATATTAAAATCTATTAAGAATGAAGAGGTCATAAACTGAGAACCTAATAAAATACAACCATAAATCAAAAGTCTTGTTAATATTAGTGCTACAAAATTAAAAATCCAGACAGCTAATATTTGAGAAAGCAGAATTTTTTTACGTTTAATTGGATAAGAGAACATCAGGTTCATTGTTTTGTTTTTGTAAGCACTGACAATAAAAGAAGATAGCATAACACTTGTAAAAATTAAGAATGCCATACTTGTAAAAAGTTCAATTGGTGCAGATATAATATTGTTTCCTGGAGCTGCATCAAGAACACCAGATTCAGGGTCATTTGCAATTCCTAAAAATGCTAGTGCAAAAACAAATAGGCAAAGAATAATTGCTAATATAAATACATTTCTAATGTATTTTTCTATATGATTTTTTTTCCATTCCAATTTTATTAACTTTAACATTATTTATTAGCCCCCTCTGTTATTTTTAGGAAGTAATCTTCCAAAGTCTCCATTTTTGTATGTAGAACACTTATATTTACACCACCAAGTGTTAACTCTCTTGATACATCTTGCGTTGTAATATTCTTATCATAGATTCGTATATTGTTTTCATCTATAATCTTGAAATTAAATATATTCAATTTATCTGCTAGGAGATAAGAAGCACGCTTAATGTCATTTACACTTAATTCTATATATGTGGTGTTCATTTCTGAAATATCTTTCATAGAAATTTCTTTAAGCATTTTACCCTGATTAATAACACCAATTGTATCTGCAATGCTCTCAATTTCAGAAAGTATATGTGTAGATATCATAATGGTAATATCATATTCTGTACATAGCATTTTAAGCAAATCGCGAATTTGCTTTATGCCAGCAGGGTCAAGACCATTCGTTGGTTCATCCAAAATCAGTAATTCTGGCTTGTTAAGAACCGCGCGGGCAATTCCTAGACGTTGTTTCATACCTAAAGAATAACTCTTAACAGGTTTGTTAGATGCATCAGATAAATTTAACATTTTTAGTGCATTGTCTATACTTTTAGGGCTGTAGTATCCCATATACTCACAATGTAACTTGAGGTTTTCAAAGCCACTCATATGATCATAAAATGTAGGAAATTCAATGATACTCCCCATACGTTTTAAAACTTCGTAAGATGAAGAAGTAAGTCTTTCACCAAAAATCTCAATTGTTCCATCTGTGGGCTTCCAAAGATTAGTAATCATTTTCATTATTGTGGTTTTACCTGCTCCATTTGGACCAAGGAATCCATATATTTCTCCCTTTTTAATATTAATGTTGACATCATTGACAATGACTCTTTCGTCAATAGCTTTAGTAAGACGATTTGTTTGTAAAATATATGACATTTAAGTGTCCCCCTTTCTTAGATAATTTTTATTATAGAGAAATAGATTTTCAAAACTCTTAAGTAAATCTTACGAATTTCTTTCGTAGATATTTTAATATGATAGTTTTCTTAATTTTACAGTAAATGTAGTACGGATGTTTGGCTCACTATCCAGAATTATATCACCTCCAAGTTGAATGGCTAGATTTTTTGCAATTGTTAAACCAAGACCATTTCCCTGAATATCTCTGTTTCTAGAATCTTCCATTGTAAAAAGACGTTCAAAAACTGTTTTAGCAAATGCTTTTTCAATACCTTTTCCTTTGTCCGTTACATCAATATAGACATATTTTTTATCTGAATGGATAAAAATACCTAAATATTTTCCGTCTGAACCATACTTAATAGCATTAGAAATAAGATTGAATAGGATACGTTGTAGTGCATCTTTATTTCCTTGAACAAAAATGATTTCTTCTGGAATTTCTATATCCACTTGAAAATTTTTTTGTGTAAGTAAATCATAAAAATCTAAAATATTTTCACGACAACATTCATTAATATTTACTTTTGATAACTCTATATCTGTGTCACCAGATTCTAGCTTTGCCAATGTAAAGAACTGATTAATCAAGTCCATTACTTTCTGTGCTTTATGTTCTACTTTTGTAAGCATTTTATTTTCCTCATGGGTATTTAGTTGTATGATTTCCAAATATCCTAGTATGACAGTCATAGGTGTTTTAATGTCATGGGATATATTAGAAAGCATTTTTTTTGAAGAGATTTCAGAACGTCGGAAGTCTACACGAATTTTTTGACAATCCTCTAAAAGGCGATTAATTTGTGACACTAAATCTATAAGAACTTTATTATCTGTAAAAATCATTACTTTTTTTTCATTATTTGTATCTAATATATCTATTAGGTTATTGCTTATTTCCATCAGTTTTTTTTGTATTCCTTTTCGAAAAATGAACTGTTGGTATAAAACGATAATGACTAAAATTACTATACAAATAGAAAGGAAAAAAATAATTGTTGAACTACTCATTATGCTCCTCCTAATTTATATCCAATTCCCCACACTGTAATGATGTATTTTGGAGAACGTGGATTATCTTCAATTTTGTTTCTTAATCTGCTGATATGAACATTGACAGCATTTTCATCACCAAAATATACATCATTCCAGATTAGTGAATAAATTTGTTCTTTAGTATAAACTCTCTTTGGATTTTGTAAAAGTAATTTTAAAATATCAAATTCTTTGGCAGTAAGTTCAACTTTATTTTTATTTTTATGAACAGTGTAATCATCTAAATTCATAACTAGGTCTCTGCATATAAGTACCCTGTTATCAATAACAGGCGTGAAGTTTGACATAGCAGAATATTGTTTTGTTCTTCGGACATTGGCTTTTATGCGGGCTAAGACTTCTACAACTGAAAAAGGTTTGGTAATATAATCATCAGCGCCTAGACCTAATCCTAATGTTTTATCAGAATCAGAATCTTTAGCTGATATAATGATGATTGGAACAATATTTCGCTGCCTTATGTATTGCATAACTTCTATACCACTAATTTTAGGAATCATTAAATCTAATAAAATAATATCAAATTGTTTTTCATCAAACTTAACACACGCATCTTCTCCATTATATGCAATAGTGATTTCAAAACCCTCAGAAAGTAAAAAGGTTCTTAACATTTCACTGATTTCTAAATCATCCTCAACTAATAAGATTTTCATTTTATACTCCTTACTATGTAATTATTTTTTCTTATACCTATTTATCTTCAAATTTTTTTGTATACCTTAAATATTCATGTATTAAGACATAGACAGATTTTCCTCGCTTATGTGATATTAAGTATAGTATGTTTATAAGAATATTACAAATGCAAGAAAACTGGTATACATCATGATGATATTTTTTGTTATTTCATATCATAATAGCAAATAAAAATAGTTGTAGCAAATGAAAATAGTCAAAAATGTATATACTATTATTAATAAAAATAAAATTATATAGTTAATATGATTTTATAATTGGTTTGGTATGGTGATTTTTAACTTTTATGTTATACTATTTATAAAAGTAAGTATAAAGATAAAAATACATAATTAAATATGTATGAGAAGTTTTAAATAGCCTTATTAATGAACTTAATTATTGTTCATAATGACAAATTGGAGGAGATAAACATGAAAATCACTGAAGGATACATGCCTTTTGAAGGTTTTAAAACCTATTACCGTATAGTAGGAGAAGCTACAGAAGGAAAGAAACCATTAGTACTACTTCACGGAGGTCCAGGTTCTACACATAACTATTTTGAAGTATTGGACAAGATAGCTGAAAGTGGAAGACAAGTTATAATGTATGACCAAATTGGTTGTGGTAATTCATTTGTAGAAGGGCATCCTGAGCTATTTAATGCGGACACTTGGATAAAAGAACTTATCGAACTAAGAAAACATCTAGGGCTTGATGAAATTCATCTATTAGGTCAGTCTTGGGGAGGTATGCAGGCTATTTGGTATGCTCTTGAATATAAACCAAAGGGTATTAAGTCATATATTCTTTCATCTACTCTTTCTTCTGCAAAACTTTGGGAAAAAGAACAAAAAAGAAGAATATCATATATGGATGAAGCTGACCAAAAAGCGTTACTTGATGCAGTAAATACTGGAGATTACTCTAGTAAAGAATATAATGATGCATTAGAAAAGTTTATGGAGATGTATTGTGCAGGGGAAGTAACTGAAGATTCTCCTGAATGTTTAAGAAGACCTAAAAAGTCTGGTTCTGAAGCATATATTGTAGGATGGGGATACAATGAATTTTCTCCTACAGGGACTCTTTCTGGATATGAGTTTACAGATAGATTACATGAAATAAAGGAACCTTGCTTAGTAACTAGTGGAGCGATAGATTTATGTTCACCATATATTGCAAAGACTATGTATGATAGAATCCCTAATAGTAAATGGGAACTATTTGAATATTCAAGACATATGCCATTTGTTGAAGAAAATGATAAATATATAGAAGTTCTAACTAAATGGTTAAACGAAAATGATTAAGCCTATATAAATTTATAAAAGAGATTAAACTGATTGTTTAATCTCTTTTTTTATTATTTTATTATAAAGTATATTATTTTTTATATGTGATAAATTTTGAATAAGAATATTATGAACAATTGTAAAAAGTTTAAAAGTATTTAAAGAGAAAAAAGTCTTAAAACCTCAATAAATCATGCAAATTATTAAAAAACTACTATAATTAACATATAATAACAGAATTTAAAAATACTTAGTTTTCCGAGGTTTTAGAAATTTTTTTAAAAATTGGTATAATTATTCTGTTTAAAATGGCTTAAAAAGTATATTTATTATAATAAGAAACAATTATATAAATAAGAATAGATTATTATATTAATATATAAATAAAAATAACTATAGAAGGAAAGGCATATTATGGAAAATTCAAAAGTTATTGAAATGATAAAAAATAATCCTAATATTATAGCAACTATAAATAATCCAACTGATGATATGAAACTATTAGCTATCAAAGAAAATGGACTTGTATTAGAATATATAAATAATCCAACTAGAGAGATGCAAGAATTAGCAATTGACAACAATATTAGAGCAATTAAATTTATAAATGACCCAACAGAAGATATGATGATAAAAGCAGTAAATGATGGATGGAGTATATTAGACTATATACAAAATCCAACTGATAAAGTGATTAAATTAGCTATAAATCAAGCAGGATGGGCTATTAAATATGCTAAAAATCCAAGTGAAGAGTTACAATTATTAGCAGTAAAAAAAAATTATGATTCAATAAAGTTTATAAAACAACCTTATGAAAGTGTACAAGAAGAGGCAGTAAAAATAAGTTATGATGCATTAAGATATATAGATTCTCCTAGTTATAATACAGAACTTATAGCTATTAAGAATAATGAGGCAGCTATTAACTTTATAACTAATTTAGATAAGAATAAAATATTAGAATTTTTAAAAGTAAATATTTTAGTGGTTAAGTATATTGTAAAGAAAATATCTAAGGATGAGTTAGAAGAAGCATTAAAACAAGTACTATCAAAAGAAGATGTTGAAGAAAAATATATTAGAGATTTTTTAAATTGCAATATTATAGACAGAAATAGTGATTATATAGCAATAGACAAGATGATGTTTATTTATAAATATGGAAGTAAAACAGCAAAAAAAATAGCTGTGGATGAAAAATTGAAAATTATGTAGGAGAGAGAAAAAATGAATTTTATAGATACATTAAAAAGTGTTGACTTAATATTATCCACTGGAGAAGTACCTCTAATAGTTGGTGAAAGTGGAATAGGAAAAACAGCTCTAGCAAAAAAACTTGCTAAAGAAAATAATTGGAGTTTGATTGTAATTGATGGAAATCTACTTAAAGAGGGTGAAATAGGTGGTCTTCCAACTATAGAATCTTATGTAGGAGTTAGTTCTAATGGATATAAGACAGAAAAGAAAACTACAGTATATGCTGTTCATAATAAACTAAGAGAAATTGATGAAGAAATATCTAAAGGAAAAACAGTTCTTTTATTTATAGATGAGATAAATCGTTGTGAGCATACAGTACAACAAGAACTTATGAATCTAATTTTAAATAGAGAGATTAATGGATATAAGTTACATGATGATGTAAAGATTTTAGCAGCAATGAATCCATCAAGTAAATATGGTTCAGACTTCGATTATCAAGTTGTAGATATGGATTCAGCTCAAGAAAATAGATTTGTTTGGTTAAATATGGAGAGTGACCACACACAATGGTTGAAATGGGCAATAGATGAAGGGCTTGAAAAAAAGATTATAGAGTTTATTTCAACTTTCCCAGAATATCTGAATAAAACAAATGAAGATGATATAAGAGCAACTCCGAGAAGTTATGAAAGAGTTTCTAAAATTTATAAAGTTTATAAGGACAAAAAGAAATCAATTCCTAGAGCAGTATTTTTAAATGTTATAAAAGGGAATGTAGGTAAGGTTATAGCAGAAGAGTTTATAAGTTTTATTGAATCAGATTCTAGTCCACTGATATCTTATGAAGATGTTTTTTTAGGTGATACTATTGATGAATATCTTGTAGAAAGAGTAAAAAATGAAAGTCATACAAGACTTTATTTATCAGCAATAAATATTCTAAAAAACTTGGAATTAAATATGAAAAATGATGAGTATGAATCAAAATATTATATTGATAGATTTATTGAGTTCTTAAAGATATATCCTATAGATTTAATGATAGGAATTATGAAAGATATTAGAAATAGCTATATTGAAGTGTATAAAAAAGCTATAGAGAATGAAGAGTTTGTAAAATCTTACTTTGAGTCATATCGTTTAATAAGGGGATAATATATGGAAAATTATTTTGATAAGCAAGCAAAAGAACTCTATATTAAAGCTAGTGAAATTATAAATACTCATTCTATGCTAAAGGCAAATCGTGCTAATGAGAAATTTGAGGTAGATATACCAAAAGATTTTAAAGATGAATTTTTTAGTCTTGTAGATAAAGTTAATTTAAGCCTTATGGAAGAAAAAGATAATTTCTATGGATATTTTTTGTTTCAAATGTCAAGAGAGATAAGATTTGATATAAGTAGTCCTACAGGTGTGAATTTTAAAGGAGCTAAATACGTCATATATTTTAATCCAATAATTTTTTTAACTCTCAATATAGAACAAATGGAAAGTACAATAAAGCATGAAATTTATCATATAGTATCTATGCATTTAGTAAGAGCAAAAGAATTAAAAGGAAAGTATAGTACATTAGCAATTAATATGGCAATGGATATAGTAGTAAACAAATATTTGAATAATTTACCACCATATGCTACTACTTTAGAATGGGTCAATTTAAAATATTCTCTAAAACTAGAGCCGTATGAGCCTTTTGAGTATTATGTAGAAAAGATTCAAACTGAATTAGATTTGTTAGAAGAAGATGAAGATGGTGAAGAAGATGATAGCGACAAGTATGGAACTATAGAAACTGATTATAGCCCAGAAAAAACTCATGATATATGGGAAGAATCCGATGATATAGATGAAAGAACTCTTAGAGAATTTACAGAGAAATTTATTGATAGTTCTCAAAAAGGTAAAATTCCAGCACACTTAGAAAATATGATAGCAGCTCTTAAAAATAGTAAAGGTGAATTGCCATGGAATTTGTATCTTAGTAGATTGATGGGAACAGTTGAAAGCAATAAAAAGAAGACTATAACAAGGCGAAATAGAAGACAGCCTAGTCGACTAGATTTAAGAGGAGAACTTAGAAGCCATAAAGCAGAAATAGCAGTTGCTATTGATATAAGTGGAAGTATTAGTGATGAAGAATTTAAACAAGCAATTAAAGAAGTTCTTAATATAGTTAAAAATTATAATCATGAAATTACTATTATAGAGTGTGACAGTGAAATTAGACGTGTATATAAAGCAAAAACTGTAAAAGATATAAAAGATAGAATTAAGATAGGTGGAGGCACAAAATTTACTCCAGTTTTCAAATATGCTAATAATAAAAAGATTAACTTATTAGTTTACTTTACTGATGGTAAGGGTGAAAATAAGCTACAAGTAATACCTAGAGGTTATAAAGTTTTATGGATTATTTCTGGAAGTGGAGATAAAATTTCACTGAGAGAGCCTTATGGAGCAGTTAAAAAACTTAGTAAAGTTAAAACAAAAGATGATGCATTAGAGATAAATGATATTAGAAATGATGGATACTCAATGAATAGCCAAGCACCAATTTTATAAATATTATACTGGATATGATTTTTATAATTTGTTTGATTATTATGGTTTATTTACTATCAAAAATAATAAAAAATACGTTGATTAATAGTCAATGTATTTTTTATTATTTAAACAATAAAAGTTTTACTT